>URYX01000052.1 GCA_900552225.1 uncultured Oscillospiraceae bacterium
CGGCAGCGTCAGATGTGTATAAGAGACAGGAGATGCAGCTCAAAACGGTCAAAACACGAAAAAAAGCCTGCGGGGGCTCAACGGTGCGGCTTTGACGCAGCCGGGAGAGTTCAGGAATCCTTCTTCTTGTTGAAGATGGACATGATGTCGATATAGTCATCGTCCGGTGCGGGAACGGTGGTACGCTTTCCGTCATCTCCGAAGAAGGGGGCGGACATTTCTTCCTTCTGCGTGTTTTCGGTAAAGCCGGTGGCGATGACCGTGACGCACAGCTCGTCGTCCATGGTCTCGTCAAATGCGGCCCCCCAGATGATGGTGGCATCCGGATGGGCGGCCCGGGAAATCACGGTTGAGGCCTGCTCCACGTCCTCGAGATCGATATCGGGAGAGGCGGTGATGTTGATGAGTACGCCGTGTGCCCCCTCAATTGAAGTTTCCAGCAGCGGACTGGCCACCGCTGCCTGCGCGGCGGCTTCCGCCTTGTCCTTGCCGCCTGCGCGGCCGATGCCCATGTGCGCGTAGCCGGCATCCTTCATGACGGTAGCAACATCCGCAAAGTCCAGATTGACAAGACCGGGAATTTTGATGAGCTGCGAAATGCTTTGTACTCCCTGCCGCAGCACGTCATCCGCCACCTCAAAGGCATTGGCCAGCGTGATGCGCGTTTCGCTGGCGAGCTTCAGACGCTCGTTCGGAATGACCACCAGGCTGTCCACATGCTCCCGCAGGTTGGCAATCCCGGTTTCCGCCTGCTCCATGCGGCGGCGTCCCTCAAAGGCGAAGGGCTTGGTCACGATGCCGACCGTGAGGATGCCGAGGTCGCGCGCAATTTCGGCCACAACGGGAGCGGCACCCGTTCCGGTGCCGCCGCCCATGCCGGCGGTAATGAATACCATGTCCGTGCCCTTGAGAGCCGCCACGATCTCGTCGCGGCTCTCCTCGGCGGCCCGCTGTCCCTTTTCGGGGTTGGAGCCGGCGCCCATACCGTGCGTCAGCTTTTCTCCGATCTGGATTTTCTGCGTCGCCTGCGAAAGATACAGTGCCTGACGGTCGGTGTTGATGGCGATGAATTCCACGCCGGCCATGCCGGAGCGGGCCATGCGGTTGACGGCGTTTCCGCCGCCTCCGCCGACACCGACAACCTTGATCTGCACATTATCCATAAAGTCATTTTCAAACTGGATTCCCATGTTGACTTCCCCCTGTTATTCTATTCCTGTCGGTGGTATGCCGTCGGCGCAGGAGAGCCGAACACACGCCGAATCCCGCCGCACCGCCTCCGGTAGAGGCCGGGCGGGCTCCTCTTATACTATATATGTCTTTATCTTATCATGTCCGCACCGGAATTTCAACCGCCGCAGGCAAAAAAAATAGGTTTTTTCAAAAATTATGCGTCGGGAACTGTCGCAGAAGTGACTGTGGTCGCGGTTGCGCGCGTGGTGCGCTGCTCCCGGACCGTGAAAAAGGCCTGGTCGGGGACCTCCTCGGAGGAATAGGCCGAGAGGTCCAGGGTGCCGCAGACCTGCTCGCCGTGGCTTTGCAGGATCCGGGGCAGCAGCTCGCGGACCAGGGAGATTTTGTAGGCGATACGTCCCTCGCCGCCGAGCTTTACGGTGATTTGGTTGTTCCAGTTGATGCGAAGATCGGTCTTATCGGTCAGGTCGATTTCCGCAATTCCCGTCACCTGCTCCTCGCGGAGAGCGGAGGCGACGGAGCGCAGAATTGCTATGGAGCGCTCGTCCGAGGCGGGCTTTCCAAGCCCCTCTCCGCTGTAGACCAGTCCCTTCAGATACATCATGCGCGGGGGGCGGTCACTGTTGACCGGCAACCGTTCGAGCGCGTTGCCGTTTTCCCCGACCACGACCCATTCGCCGTTATCATACAGCGCGCCGAGAACGGCGGTTTCCGTAATGTCGATGCGGTAGACCCCGAAGGAGGGGGACACCACCTCCGCCCGGTCTACATAAGGGCAGAGGGACAGGATGTTCTGCTGTACCTGCGCCGTGCTGACCGACCATACACTCTGGCCGAGGCGCAGGCCGCTGGCTCCCAGGATATCCTGCTCGCTGTAGATCTGATTGCCGGTGACCGACAGCGCGGTGATGCCGATGGCGGCATTGCCGCCGGAGGTGTCGGAGGAGAGGCCGGGAATGCCGGCCCGGCGGCGGAGAACGTTCAGGACGACCGTGCTGATGACCAGCACCGCGATCACGAGCAGCAGAATGAACGCCGTCGTAAGACGGCGTGCCCCGCTGCTTTTGCGGCCCGACACCTCGGGCCGTTTCGGAATTCGTTTTTGATCCTTCATGACGGTTACATCCTTTAAACAGAAGCGGATACGGTGTGCTGCGCGGCGGAGGGTGCGGCGTCAGGAGGCGGCAACCCGCCGCACGGAGGCGCCGAGGCCGGACAGACCCGTTTCCAATGCCTCATAGCCGCGGTCAAGGTGAGACAGGGCGCCGATGCGGCTCTGTCCCTCGGCCGCCAGTGCGGCGACGACCAAAGCCGCCCCTCCGCGCAGGTCGGAGCATTCCACGGAAGCGCCGGACAGGCGGGAAACGCCCTCTACGACGGCGACGCGTCCCTCGGTCTTGATATGAGCGCCCATGCGGCGCAGCTCGTCAACGTATCGGTAGCGATTTTCAAAAATGGTCTCCACAAAGATGCTGGTGCCCTCCGCCGTGCACAGGGCCCCTATCAGCGGGGCTCCGGCGTCGGTGGGAAAGCCCGGGTAGGGCATAGTGCGTACCTGCCGCACCCGGATGAGCCGCGGCGGGGCGCTGAGCAGCAGCGATCCGTCCAGCGTCCGTACCCGGCAGCCGGCCTCCTCAAACAGCGGCAGCACCGTGGCCACATGGGCGCATTCGACATGTTCCAGCAGGACGGTTCCGCCGGTGGCTGCGGCTGCGGCCAGATAGGTGGCGGCCTCGATGCGGTCGGGAATGGCCGCGTGGCGGCAGCCCGACAGAGCGGGAACGCCCTCCGCCGTTACCGTGCCGTCCGGTCCGATGCCGATGCGCGCTCCGCAGGCATTCAGAAAGGCGGCCAAATCGAGAATCTCCGGCTCACGGGCCCCGCCGATCAGCGTGGTGGTGCCCTCGGCCGTCGCGGCCGCCAGCAGGATGTTTTCCGTGGCACCGACGCTCGGGAAGGGGAGAACAATGCGGCAGCCGCGGAACCGCCCGTTCAGACGGCAGTGCAGGTGTCCGTTTTCCTCGCGGATAACGGCCCCCATCTGCCGCAGGGCGGAGAGGTGCAGGTCGATCGGCCGCGGCCCGAGCTCGCAGCCTCCGGGAAAGGCCATATGTGCTTCGCCCAGACGGGCGATCATCGCGCCGAGAAAGACGATGGAGGAGCGCATCTGCCGCATCAGAGCGTCCGGAACGGCGCGGGATACCGGCGAGGCGGCCGACACGGTGATGACGTCCCCCTCCTGTACGGCGCGGCAGCCGAGATGGCGCAGGATCCCGAGGGATCCCTCCACGTCGGAGAGGCGGGGGCAGTTGTGCAGCTCACATTCCTCCGTGCAGAGCAGACAGGCGGAGAGCAGCGGAAGGACGGCATTTTTGGCGCCGTGAATGGGCACCGTACCGCCGAGACGTCTGCCGCCTTCAATCAGAAGATAGGACACAGGCGTTCACCCTTTTCGTATCAAATACGGGGAAGGCCCTGTGCCGTGAAGGCCGGAGCCGCCCGCAATCCCATCTTATGACGGAGTGCGGCGGGCGGTGCCTGTACGCGTGCGGGATTACAGTACGCCGCGTTTCTCCAGCGCCTGGCGGATGACGGCGTAGATACGGTCGGAGGCGTCTGTGATGGCCCCCCTGCGGGCGTTTTCGGACATGCGCTGCAGCGTCTCCGGAGAGGAGACCAGCGAGAGCAGCGTCTCCCAAAGATGCTCTCCGGTCAGGTCCTTTTCCTCGATACAGACGGCTGCGCCGCGCTCGACCAGGACCATGGCGTTATGATACTGATGGTTTTCTGCCACATAGGGGGAGGGGATGAGAATGGAGGGCTTGCCGCAGATGGGCAGCTCGCTGAGCGTCATGGCGCCGCAGCGGCAGATGACCAGGTCGGCGGCCGCCATGCAGCGGGACATATCGTCGATGTAGGCCCGGACGGAAATGCCGTCCCCCTGCAGCGGGACTCCCTGCGCCTGCATTGCCTCGCAGAACGCGGTGTATCCCTGCTTGCCGGTGGCGTGAATATGCTGGATGCCGCCGTGTGCGCGGCTCTCCTTCAGAACGTACAGCATCGCCTCATTCAGACGTGCGGCCCCGAGGCTTCCGCCGAAGGACAGCACCATCGGGCGGGCATCCAGCCCGAGCGCACGGCGCGCTTCCGTGCGGTCCAGCGCGGCAAATTCCTTGCGCAGCGGGTTGCCGGTCACCACGGCGCGGCTCCCCTCGGGAAGATAGGCCCGGGCGGATTCGTCCGGCAGGCACACGGTGGCGTATTTCGCCAGCATTTTGACGGTGACGCCGGGAAGGGCGTTCGATTCATGTACAATCACGGGGATGCCGTCCTGCGCGGCCTTGCGCAGGATGGGGCCGCTGACGTAGCCGCCGGTGCCGATGGCGATGTCCGGGCGGAATTCCTTCAGAATTTTTTCACAGGTGCGGCCGGCGCTCAGTGCGCAGAAGGCGGCGGAGACATTGTGGGCCAGCGCCGCGGGGGTCAGCCTGCGCTGAAAGCCCTTGACGCGGACGGTGCGGATGGGGTAGCCCGCCCGCGGCACAAGCTCCGTTTCCATTCTTCCTTCGGCGCCGACAAACAGAAATTCCGCGTCGGGGTGGCGGTGCCTGAGGTCGTCGGCAATGGCCAGCGCCGGATTGATATGGCCGGCGGTGCCGCCCCCTGTCATCAAAACGCGCATACAGTTCACTCCTTTTTCAGGTGGGATTGACGGGACACGGACAGCAGCACGCCCATCTCGGCCAGCAGCATCAGCATGGAGGAGCCGCCGTAGCTGAAGAAGGGGAGTCCGATGCCGGTGTTGGGCATGGAATTGGTAACAACGGCAATGTTGAGGATGACCTGAATGCCGATTTGCGCACTGATGCCGACGGCGAGCATGGAACCGAATTTATCCGGGGCCTTGACGGCAATGAGAATGCCGCGCCATACGAGCAGCGCAAACAGAATGATGATGACGGCCGCGCCGATCAGCCCCAGCTCCTCGCAGACGATGGCAAAGACAAAGTCGTTCTGCGGCTCCGGCAAAAACAGGTGCTTCTGCCGGGAGTTGCCGAGTCCGACCCCCATGAGTCCTCCCGAGCCGATGGCGTACAGGGACTGCACGGTCTGCCATGCGTGGTCGCGGCCGGAAATACCGTCCTCAAAGGTGATTTCGTTGGCGAAGGATTCGAGCGGGTGCAGCCATACGTTGATACGGTCCTGCTCGTATCCCTTAAAGATGACGAGAAAGAGCACGCCGGCCACGCCGACGGCAATCAGCCCGCCGAGATAGGCAACGCGGGTGCCGCCGACGTACATCATGACGATGCCGATGCCGAGGATCAAAATGGTGCCCGAGAGGTGCGGCTCCCGCACCACGAGCACACAGACCAGCCCGAGAATCCCGAGAAACGGGAGAAACCCGAGCCTGAAGCTCTTCATTTTTTTATAGTTGAGAGAAATCAGGTGGGCAAACAGCAGGATGACTGCAAATTTGGCCAGCTCCGAGGGCTGGAATTGCCCGAGGCCGGGCACGCTGATCCAGCGGTGCACTCCCGTCTGCGACGGCATGAACAGCACCAGCGCCAGCAGTCCGACGGATACAAACATCAGCGGAATGGCAAAGTGATGGAGGATGTGGTAATCGACCAGGGAGGCCGCAAACATGATGCCGATACCGAGCACGGCGAACAGCGCCTGCTTCTTGATGTAGAAGTAGCTGTCGCCGTCGTAGTAGCCCGCATAGACATAGCTGGCCGAGAACATGCAGACAAGCCCGATGCTGAGCAGCAGCATCAGGATAATCAGCAGCGGAATGTCGATGCCGTGAGCCGTATAGAACAGCCCGCGCTTCGGCTTTTGGCGAAGCGGAGTGATGACGGCCTTGGACGGTGATTCCATATGCGGCTCCTCCTTGTCGGCAGAATGGATGCGGCCCGACAGGCCGCGGGCATCAGGCGGCGAGCACGAACAGCGCCGCCGCGCAGCAGATCAGCGTGATGGCGGAAAAGACACAGACGATTTTGTTTTCCTTCCAGCCGCACATCTCAAAGTGATGGTGAATCGGGCTCATTTTGAACAGCCGCTTGCCGTGGGTCAGCTTAAAATAACTCACCTGTAGGATTACCGAAAGGGTGTCCAAAATATACGCGATGCCGAACGGAATGAGCAAAAAGGGGTGTCCGATGCCGAAGGCAAGCGCACAGAGTGCCCCGCCGATGAACAGCGAGCCGGTGTCGCCCATAAACACCTTGGCCGGATGGATGTTGTATACGAGAAAGGCCGCGAGTGCACCGGCCAGGGCCGCCGCGTACAGGCTCTGTCCGTAGGAATAGGTGATGCCGCCCGCCACGAGGAAGGAGAGCACCACGATCAGACTGACCGAGGCGCACAGACCGTCGATGCCGTCGTTCAGGTTGACGGCGTTGGTGGTGCCCGCCACAACGAGGATGCACAGCGGCACAAACCACCAGCCGAGAGAGACGGTGCCGACAAACGGCACAAAAATCTCATCGGCCTCCGTCAGATGCAGCAGCACGGCGTAAGCGCCGCCGGCCAGAAGCTGCATTCCCATTTTCTGCCGGCTGGTCAGCCCGAGATTGCGCTTTTTCACGACCTTGATGTAATCGTCCGCAAAGCCGATCATCCCGCAGCAGAGGGACAGCCCGAGGCCGGCGAACAGCCGTACCTGCGTCGGGCGGGGCTCCTGCAGGAAGCCCGCATGGCAGACCGTCTCGCTGAATACAAAGGCGATCAGGAAGCAGACAAAGGAGCCGATGATGAACATGAATCCGCCCATGGTGGGGGTGCCCTGCTTGTTCTTGTGCCAGGAGGGGCCGATGTCCAGGATGGTCTGCCCGAATTTGAGCTTGTGCAGCAGCGGCAGCAGCCTGCGCCCGAGCAGCAGCGTGACGCACAGGCTGAGCAGTACGGTGCCTGCCAGCACGGCGGTAAAGGTGGTGACTGTCATACTTTCAACTCCCGTTTACTGGTCATTCCGAGCGCTTTGGCAACTTCCTCGCGTTCGTCCAAATGGAGAATACCGGTGCGTAGCACCTGGTAGGTCTCGTGCCCCTTGCCGGCCAGCAGCACCGTGTCGCCCGGCTGCGCCTGCGTGACGGCGTAGCGGATGGCCTCCCGCCGATCGGCAAACACGGCGTAGGCGGCACCGTCCGGAACGCCGGGCAGCACCTCCTCGATGATGGCCATCGGGTCCTCATGCCGCGGATTGTCCGAGGTGATGACCGACAGGTCCGAATACCGTGCGGCGATGGCGCCCATCTGCGGCCGCTTGCCGCGGTCGCGTTCGCCGGCGCAGCCGTAGACGGTAATCAGACGCCCGGCGGTGCTCTCCCGCAGCGTCTGGCAAATCTTCTCGAGTCCGTCCGGCGTATGGGCGTAGTCGATGACGACGGTGAAGCCGCGGCCGGTCGGGACGACCTCGGCGCGGCCCTTGACGCCGCGGACCGAGGCCAGCGCCTGACGCGCGGTGTCAAACGGGACGCCGAGGGCGAGCGCACAGGTCAGCACGCCGAGCGAGTTGTAGGCCGAAAACCGTCCGGGAATGCCGAGCGTGATATCTCCCTCGGCCCCCTCTCCCTGCACGTGGTAGGAGATGCCGTCCGGGAGGCAGACGAGACGGCTGCCGCGGCAGCCGCCCGGGCAGTCCGTGTCCAGACCGTAGGGAATCACGGGGCAGGGCAGCCCCTCGGCCATGGCCGGATACCACGGATCGTCGGCGTTGAGAATGCTGAGCCGGCTGTGCAGGAACAGCTCCTTCTTGGCCGCGCAGTAGTTTTCCATGGTTTTATGGTAATCGAGATGATCCTGCGTCAGATTGGTGAAAATTGAGGCATCAAAGGTGAGATGGGCAACCCGCTTCTGCGCCAGGGCGTGTGAGGAGACCTCCATCACGACGTCGGTGCAGCCGGCATCCGCCATCAGCGCGAAAATGCTTTGCAGCTCATAGGCCTCGGGCGTGGTGTGGCAGGCGGGCAGCAGCTGCTGCCCGATCATATTCTGAATGGTGCCGATCAGCCCGACCTTGCGGCCGCAGGCCTCCAGAATCTGCTTGAGCATGTAGGTGGAGGAGGTTTTTCCGTTGGTGCCGGTGATGCCGATCAGCCGCATACGCTCGGTGGGACGGCCGAACCAGTTTTCCGCCATCGCGGCCCAGGCATCCCGCGTATCCGCAACGAGCACCTGCCCCGGCAGCCCGAGGTCGCGTTCGACGATCAGCGCCGCCGCGCCCTTGTCCAGGGCGGCTTTGGCAAAGCGGTGGCCGTCTACGGCCACGCCGTTGATGCAGACAAAGGCGAAGCCGGGCTCCACGCGGCGCGAGTCGCAGGCGATACCGCTGATTTCTTTGTCCTCCCCGGGGACGGCAACGTCCCGCAGTACATCGGATAGCTTCAAAAGAGACTCCTCCTCTTATTCGATGGTGTCTTCATAAATAAAAGTGACCTGCAGGACGGTGCCCGGCTTGACGGCTTCTCTGGCCGCGATGCTCTGCGAGCGGACCACGGCCTCGCCGCTGTCCAGCCCGATGCCGGAGATCTGCAGATTCAGGCGCGCTGCCGCTGCCGCGGCGTTGGCCTGTGACAGGGTGAGCCCTTCAAAGTTCGGAACGGTGGTAGTAGTATCCACGGAATCCTCATCGGTATACAGCACCACCATGCCGCCCTTCGGGATAGTGCTTCCCGCTTCGGGAATCTGGCGGATGACGGTCTGTCCGCTACCGACCACGGAATAGGAGAGCTCGCTGTTGGTCAGTGTCGCGGTGGCCACCGAAACCTCCTTGTCGGTGATATTCGGGGTCACCGTGCTGAGATTGGCCAGCTCCTCCTCCGTATACTGCGGTTCGATGCCGAGATAGGGAAGCGTCTCGGCCAGTACCTTTTGGCAGACAGGCCCCGACACGGCGCTGCCGTAGCGGTTGCTGCTGTGCGGTTCGTCTACAATGGTCAGCACGGCAATTTCGGGATCGTCCGACGGCGCAAAGCAGCCGAAGGAGGCCCATACGTTGTGCTCGGCCAGCGTTTCTGTTTTATCCGAGGTGCCGGATTTTCCGGCGACCCGGTATCCTGCCACGTAGACGTTTTTGGAGCCGCCGCCCTTGACGGCCTCGGCCAGCATTCCGGTCACCGTGCGGGAAGTTTCGGTGGAGATCACCTGACGCTTGACGGTGGGGGAGGTGGTGCTGACTACGTTGCCGGAGGGATCGACAATCTGCTGCACCACATAGGGCTGCATCAGATAGCCACCGTTGGCTACGGCGGAAATGGCGGTAATCATCTGGATCGGCGTAATCTTGAAGGTCTGGCCCATGGAGGAGGTGGATACGTCCAGCACGGTCATATCGTCTCCGTGGTACAGGGCGGAGGTGACGCGGAACTCGCTGAGCATATCGATGCCCGTCGGCTCCGTAAAGCCGAAACCGACAAAATATTTGAAGAATTTATGGGTTCCGATGGCCTGGCCGAGCTTGACAAAGGCCGGGTTGCAGGAATGAGAGATGATGTCCGCAAAGCTCTGATTGCCGTGGCCGTAGATGTTCCAGCAGCTGATCTTTTCGCCGCTGACGACGACATAGCCGGGGCAATAGAACATGTCGGCCGTCGGCTGGATG
>URYX01000053.1 GCA_900552225.1 uncultured Oscillospiraceae bacterium
AAGCACGGCCATCCGCATGCTGTCCTGTCTGACGAGACCCACCTCCGGGGACGCGTGGCTACTCGGACACAGCGTGATGACCGAGACGGCGGCGGTCAAGCGGCTCATCGGGGTGTCGCCGCAGGAAACGGCGGTGGCTCCGCACCTCAGTGTGCGGGAAAATCTGGAGCTGATGTGCGGGGCGCATGGGTTTTCCCGCGAAAAGCGGCGGCAGAGGACGGAGGAGCTGTCGGAGACGCTGGGACTTTCACAGGTGCTCGGAAAGCAGGCGGGCCGGCTGTCGGGCGGCTGGCAGCGGCGGCTGAGTATTGCCATGGCACTGATCGGGGAGCCGGAGATTTTATTTTTGGATGAACCGACGCTCGGGCTCGATGTCCTGGCGCGCAGCGATTTGTGGGAGATCATCCGTGCACTGAAGGGACATATCACTGTCATTCTGACGACGCATTATATGGAGGAGGCGGAGATGCTCTCCGACAGGATCGGCATTATGAAGGGCGGGGAGCTGCTGAAGCTCGGTACGGCGGAGGAGCTCAAGGCAATGGCGGGAGCTGAGCGCTTTGAGGAGGCCTTCGTAACCATTGTAAAGGGGGCAAGACCGTGAAGCTGAGGGCATTTTCGGTGAGAACCGCCAAGGAGATCCTGCGGGATCCGCTGACACTCGGATTCGGACTCGGATTTCCGCTGGTGCTGATATTTTTGCTGTCCGCGATTCAGGCACATGTGCCGGTGAGCCTGTTTGAGATTGAGAGTCTGACACCCGGAATCACCGTATTCGGGCTCTCCTTTCTGACGCTGTTTGCTGCCACCCTGATTGCCAAGGACCGGGAGAGTGCTTTTCTGCAGCGGCTGTATACCACGCCGCTTTCGGCGGCGGATTTTATCCTCGGTTATGCGCTGCCGCTGCTGCCGATTGCCGTGCTCCAGTGCGTGATTTGCTACATAGCGGCGGCCTTTTTGGGCCTTCGGCTGACGGTAACGGTGCTCTATGCCGTGCTGGGGCTGCTGCCGGCCGCCGTGCTGTTCATCGGCCTGGGGCTGCTCTGCGGCAGTGCACTCGGGGTCAAGCAGGTGGGCGGGCTCTGCGGGGCCCTGCTGACCAACCTGACCGCGTGGCTGTCCGGCGTATGGTTCGATCTGGAGCTGGTAGGCGGCGCATTTCGCCGCATTGCCTATAGGCTGCCGTTTGTCCATGCGGTGGAGATGGAGCGTGCCATCCTGCGCGGGAATCCGTCGGGAATCTTTCCGCACCTATGGTGGGTGCTCAGCTATGCCGCAGCCGTGATGGCGGCGGCCATCGGAGTGTTTTTGCGGCAGATGAAGCGGCAGTAAGGAGCAATTTTCCGGAAAAGCAGAAAACAGAGAACGCCTCCGGTCTCATTTTGAGACCGGAGGCGTTTTTAGACTGCGGGGCGGCTTATACAGCCGCGGTGTCTGCCAGATTCCGGACGGAGCGGCGCTCCACCAGCTTCATATCCAGTGTGGAGCGGGTAGCCTCCGGAAAGGCCCCGCTGTCGGCGTATTGCTCGATGCAGTAGGCAAAGCGGTTGGCAATCATCTCGCTGAAGGCATCGAAGCGGTGCGCGATGGCGGAAACGCCGAGCAGACGCATCCAGGTGGCATCGTTATAGGCCAGAAAGCTGATCTGCTCAGGAACCCGCCATCCCAGGGACAGGATGGCGGAATAGGCGGGGAAGCACTCCTCGGCCACGGCAAAAACGGCAGTCGGCCTATATTCCAGCAAGCGTTTGGTGATTTCCGCTTCGTCGGCATTGCTGCTCAGAATCTGCAGCGGATCTGCGGTCAGGCCGCGCTCGGCCAGCGCCTGGGCAAAATACCGGGAACGCACGTCGCCGCAGATGCAGAGAATGCGGCGGTGCCCCCTTTGCAGCAGATAGTTGACGGCGGTAAAGGTTCCGTCGTAATCCTCCGGGTAAATACGGTCCATATCGGAATAGAAGGGGCCGTTGCACTGAATGAAGGCGGTGGTGGACTGCGTGGAACGGATCATGGCCTCGTTGGAGTGGTCGATCGGCTGCAGCAGAACGCCCTCGACATGAATGCCCGAGGACTGCTGCAGAGCTGTCAACTCCTCCTCGGGGGTGCTGGCGAAGCTGACAATCAGGCGATAGCCGCGCTGTTTAAGCGCAATCTCGCAGGAGCGCAGCAGATTCATGTTGAACTCAAACAGTACCTCCGAAAAGGAGTTCTGCGGGGTGGGGAGGATGACGCCGATGAGCCCCGTTCGCCGCTTCTTGAGGCTTTGTGCCATGAGGTTGGGAGTGTAGTTGACCGATTGCGCATATTTGAGAATACGGGCACGCACCTCCGGCTTGACGGAGGCATTGGGGTTAAAGGCGCGGGAAACGGTGCCGTAGGACACCCCGCAGGCCTGTGCAATTTCTTTTAGCGTTGGCATGAAGCATCTTCTCCCGGTAATCCGTAATCGGATGAATTGTGAACGTTTTCTGTTATTATACCTTGTTTTGTACGCAGACACAAGAGATTTTAGAAAATAATAGGATTTTTTTGGAAAATTCCGGAGCTGCTTAAACTGAACAGAAAACTTGTAGGACATTCTGCCCAAACAAGCAAAAATAAACCGTAAAAAAGAGGATAAAACGCTTGACAAAGACGAAAACGCATGCTATGATGTAGTCACAGTTAATTTGCAAACGTTGACAAACACAAAGGCGCCGGATACGGGCAGAGAAAAAGCGGGGACTTTGATCGGGAAGCCGAGGAAAGTGAGCTCCGGAAACGGGTGGACGGGAGGACAGAGCCTGTCGTGCGGTTTTCGTTGATATATCAGGAGATAAGCCGTCTTGGGCGCATTGCCGCACGAGGAGGGCGGCCGGGCGCGGCCGTCAATCGGCTGTGCTCCGCCGAAGCTTTTTTCCGACGGCCGCAGGAGACAGAAAACGGAAGCCAAAAATTCTGCCAGAATTTTCCAAAATTGCAAACGTTTACAAGTTGGGCAGAAGCAACGGAGCCGCATGCCGAAGGCGGTTTCGGGGACGGCGGATGCCGAAGACTGCCCGCAGAATCGGGCGGTAAGCTTTGCGGCGTATACCGCGGGAAGCGGATACGGCGGGAGACCCCGCCGTCCGGAGCGGCGCGGGGAGGCTGCGTGAGAAATGCGGCGGGCGCCGCAGGCAAAAATTCCGAACAGGTTGAAACGGTGTGAATGAGGATGAAAACAGAGTCTATGGGACATACGGTTTGGATCGAGCAGTGCGGAGACTATGCGCATAGCGACGGTTGGCGGCAGCGGTGGCAGAGCTACGGCAGCCGTCTGGAGCTGCAGGAGGATGCCAATGGGTGGTGCCTGGTGTGCACCGGTACGGAGGAGGAGTCCGGTGCGGGGACGGAGGAGCTGTTTCACGACCCCCGCTACTACAACGCGTGGAATGCGGTGCACGGAGCCTGCGGGCTGCGGCTGCGGATATACAGTGAGCACGAGGCCGCGCATGCCGTGCTGCATATCCGCTACAGCGAGGATCGCTGGCAGACCTCGGAGAACCGCTGGTGTCATGCCATGCCGCTGCGGGCGGGGCTCAACGACATTGTTCTCCCGTTTGACGATGGGCAGTGGACAGCCGAGGGACGGGAGTCCTACATAGAACCGGGGCCGGATACGGCGGATCTTCTGGCGGCACTGGCCATTCGGCGGACCGGACGGGGCAACACCTGGAAGCTGTATGCCGTCGGGTTTGAAACAAAGCCCTGCTCCGACGGCGGCGTGCCGCCCTTTCTGAGCAGTCTTACCCTGAAAGGAGCCCGCCTGGACCGGGAATTTTCCGGCGGACAGCCGCGGTATATCGCCTGGGCCGATGAGGGCACGGAGGCGGTCGAGCTTTGGCCGGAGGTCCCCCCACGGGGGATTCTCCGCATCAATATGCGGCGTGCGGAGTCGGGACGGCCGTTTCGGCAGCCGCTGCGGCAGGGGCTGAATATTCTCCGGCTGCGGGTGGCCGACCGGGATACCGGACGGCGGAGCGAGACGGCGATTCACCTCTACCGGTATTTCCGGGCGTGGGAGGCTTACCGCATCCGCCGCCGTCCGCAGTTTCATTATACGCCGCAGGCGCAGTGGATGAATGACCCGAACGGACTGATTTACAATGCGGTGACCGGAGAATATCACCTGTACTACCAGTTCAAGCCGGAGAGCAACCGTTACGGGGAGGAGCAGTGGGCCCATGCCGTATCGCGTGATCTGATGCACTGGACGGAGACGGGGACGGTGCTGTTCAAAAACGCCTGCTCGGGAAGCGGCGTCGTGGATCTGCAGAACGATTCCGGTCTGTTCAATGAGACGGTGAAGCCGGAGGAACGGCTGGTGTTTTTCTATAACGGCCTGAATGTGGCCTGCTCTCCGGACGGCGGATACAGCATGAAGGGAGTGCGGGGAACAGGTACGCCCGGCACCTTTGATCCGAAGGTGACGCGCTATACGGACGAAAACGGTGAGAATGCCGTGTGGCTGGCCATCGCCGGACTCGAGCACTACAAGCTGTGGACCTCGACGGATCTGCGCCACTGGACCTATAACAGCACCACGGAGGGTAAGGACGGTGTTCCGTTCGGCTTTGAGTGCCCGGACATCTATCCGCTGTATGTGGACGGCGATCCGCAGCGGCGGAAATGGGTCATCAACGAGGCGGGCATCCGGTACGTTTTCGGGGAGCTGTCACCGGATGAGGACGGACGGCTCCGGTTCCGGGCGGAGTCTGAGCATCTGATCTATAACGGAGAATCCAAGGGCGCCGGAGGCAGCGGATTTCTCTATGCTTCACAGAGCTTCTTCAACGACCGGGAGCATCGCCGGATCACGGTCAGCTGGCTGGGAGACCACGAGGGGATCGACGGGGTGGAGGGCCGCTGCTGGATCGGTGCGCAGACGGTACCGATGGAGACCACCCTGGCAACCGTGCATGGGGCCCCGCTGCTGAAAAGCTATCCGATCCGCGAGGTGGAGAGCCTGCGGGACGGCGAGCTGCTGCGGGAGAACGTCGGCCGCCTGCCGGCGGGCACCGAGCGGACGGTTTGGAGCGGAGCGGAGCAGCTGACGGATACGGAGCTTTGCCTGTATCCGGATGCGGCGGCGGTATTCCGGTATTGCCTGAGGCAGCCGGACGGCCGGGAGCTTCGGATTCTCTACGACTGCGAGCGGCAGGAGCTTGCGGTGGATACCACGGCGTGCGGCCGGTATTTCGGCGGCCGTCCGCATATGCGGCTGCGCCCGGAGGAGGACGGCAGCATCCGGCTGCGGATTTTGCTGGACGTCGGTATCGTGGAGGTATTCGGAAACCGCGGGGAAGCGGCAATCAGTACGCTGTTCGACGCCGATACCCCGTTTACGGAGGCGGCCGTTTCCGCAAAGGGCGGTGCGGTTGTATTGCAGGAGGCGGTCACATACCGTCTGCGCTCCGTGTGGGAGAGTGCCTGTGAGGAACGGGCCGGAAAAACAGAGAAATAGGGAGAGAAACCTTTGAAACAGGAAAAACAGGCGGATTGGCTGCATTTTTGTGCGGAGGACGGGTGGTTCGGTGATCCGATGCCGCTGTATGCACAGGGAATCTACCATTTGTATTACACGAAGCGGTATAAGGAGACGCCGGATACCTGCTGGGGACATCTGACCTCGCGGGACATGCTGCACTGGACGGAGGAGCCGGACTGCCTGGAGCCGGACGGGGAGGAGCCGAGTCTCTGCACCGGCTCGGTGGTGTATCACAACGGACGGTACTATGCGTTTTATGCCTCCACGGACCGCCACAATATCTACCATATTCTGTCGGCGGAGAGCGAGGACGGCCGGGTGTTTCGCAAGCATCGCCGCAGCCTGCTGCCCGAGGAGCGGGAGGGCTATCGGCGGGACGAGGCCTGGAGGGATCCTCACGTGTTCTGGAATCCGGAGGAGCAGTGCTTCTGGATGCTGTTCTGTGCCCGCCGTCCGCAGGAACGTCCGAATACCTTTGCCGGTTCCCTGGGACTGGCAAAGTCGAACGATCTGGAGCACTGGGAGCTCTGTCCTCCGCTTTGGGCGGAGGCGATGACGGTCGCGCCGGAATGCCCGGATCTGTACCGGGAAAACGGACGCTGGATTTTGCTCTATTACTGGCATTCCACCTGCATTCGCAGTGCCCTCTCCGCCTATGGTCCGTGGAAGCGGGGGGCGGTGCTGTCTCCCGACCATTTTGACTTTATGGCGGGAAAGCGGCTGTCCGACGGCAAGCGCACGCTTCTGTTCGGCTGGATTCCGCGCAAGCTCTGCGACTGCTCCGAGCGGGTCTGGGGCGGCGTGATGGCCTGTCCGCGGGAGCTGACGGTGGACGGAAGCGGAACGCCGCACAGCCGGTTTGTGCCGGAGCTTGACGTCCTGTTTTCTCAGCGGTACGATACGCTGGACGAAAACAGCCTGTGTGTTTCGTGCGGGGAATGGAGCTGGGAGAGCCGTGGCTTTTCGGCGGGAGCTTCCGACCGGGCCGCCTATGCCTATATGCTGTCAGCTCCGCAGAATTACCGGCTGACCTGCCGTATGCGCCTGCAGGGAGAGCATACCACCGGGCTGTGGCTGCTGCGGCTGCAGTCCTCGGAGCAGCGGCGTTCCTTTGCGGAGCCGGTGGACGAGGGCTATATGCTGCTGTTTGACCGGGCCGACGGCCTGCTGCGGCTGCGTGAGGCGTACCAGTGGGATCAGCGCCCCGATCTGGCGGCGATTCCGTGGAATCCCCGCGAGGGCGCATTTACGCAGGTGGATCTGCTGCTGCATAACGATATTTTGGAAATCAATCTGGACGAATCCGAAAGCCTTGTGTACCGTCTGATGAAGCATCAGGACGGCGGGCTGGCCTTCTGTGTACAGGACGGGGTCATGCAGCTGCAGGACGGGGTCCTGTGGACACGGGCCGAATCGTAAAATCGGGAAAGGATGGAGTCATATGAAGGAGCGGACAGTGCGGCGCCGTCTGCGGCGGTTTTCGAGGGCTCAACGGTGGGCCGCGGCGGCGGGAGCGGCGGCTGTTGCCGCGGGACTGCTGCTGGTGCTGGCTCCGTGGAAGGAATCCGATTCCGCATCGGTTCCGGTCATTCCGTTTGAGCAGGTGCTCGAGGACTTCACCGAGCCCGGGGATTACCGGGAGTATATACGGCAGTGCGCGGCCGGGAGCGAGACTGTAGCGGTGAATCTGGCCACGGCGGTCTGGAGTGGCGGAGACAGCCGCTTTGAGACAGGAATCGGCGGAGAGACCGCACGCGTTTTATATGCGCCGGAGACGGGAGATCTGACGCTGACCGTGGAGGTGCCTGCCGAGGGGCTGTACCGGATTGCGGTGACCTATTATCCGGGCGCTCAGACGCAGAGTGATATTCAGCGGAGGGTGACGGTCAACGGAGAGCTTCCCTATGACGAGGCCAAAGCCGTGGGACTTCCGCTCTGCTGGGAGGATCGGGAGCGGGACCTGCGGGATGCGAACGGCAATGAGCTGCGCTCCTCACAGGTGCAGAAATATCGCTGGCAGACCGCGGAGCTGCGGGACAGTGAGGGCTATGTGACCGAGCCGCTCCTGTTCCGGTTTCGTCAGGGAACCAATACCCTGACGTTTACGGCCGTGCGGGAGAGCATGTATATCGGGGCGGTCACGCTGCGGCCTCCGCAGCAGTTTCCCTCCTATGCTCAGGTCGCGGCCGACTACGGGACAGAGGGCGCCGTCACCGGGGTACAGCCGATCACGGTGCAGGGAGAGGCGGCCTTTGAAAAATCCGATGCCACGCTGTATCCCTCCTATGACCGCAGCACGCCCTCGACCGATCCCTACGATTCTGCGGTGTGGCGGCTGAATAAAATCGGAGGCAGCGCGTGGGAATATCCGGGACAGCGGCTCACATGGCAGTTCCGGGTGGAGACGAGCGGGCTCTATCGGCTGGAGCTGAAGGTACGGCAGAATCTGTATGAGGGGAGCGTCTCCTCCCGGCGGCTGCTGCTGGACGGAGAGGTGCCGTTTGCCGAGGCGGAAAGCCTGAAAATCGGCTATTCCTCCGGGTGGCAGAGCATCGTCCCGGGAGACGAAAACGGGGATTGGCTGTTTTATCTGGAGGCCGGGGAGCACACCGTCTCCCTGGAGGTGACGCTCGGGGAGCTGGGGCCGGTGCTGTATGCGGCGCGCAAGAGCCTGAACCGGCTGAATGCCATTTACCGTTCGATTGTGACGGTGACCGGCACCACGCCCGATCCGATGCGCGATTACCGCATGGCGGAGCTGCTTCCCGAGACGGTGCAGGAGATTGCCGCACAGGCGGCCGCCGTTTCGGGCATTTATCGGGAGCTCGTGGAGCGGATCGGCCAGAAGGGCGGCTCCATGTCCGTGCTGAATACGCTTACCTGGCAGATGCAGCGCATGGCGGAGGATCCGGAGATCATTCCGAAGCAGCTCAGCTATTTCAAGAGCAATATCGGAGCCTTCGGTACATGGCTGAATGAGGCCCTGCTGCAGCCGCTTGAGGTGGATTACATGACCTGGTGCGGGGCGGATACGGAGCTACGCCGCCCGAACGCGGGGCTTTGGGAGACCGTGAAATTCCAGGCGGTCAGCTTTTACCGCTCCTTTTCCACCGACTACAACGCACTCGGAGACCGGGGAGAGGCGGCGGGACACACGGTGACGGTGTGGATTTCGAGCGGCCGCGACCAGGCCCAGGTGCTGAAATCGCTGTTGAACGATTCGTTCATTCCGCAAACGGGAACCGGCGTCAAGCTGGAGCTGGTGGCGCAGGGCACCCTGCTGACGGCGACCGTGGCGGGCATCGGCCCCGACGTGGCGCTCGGTCTCGGGCAGGGCGAGCCCGTCAATTATGCCCTGCGCGGTGCGGCGCTCTCTTTAAACGATATGCCCGGCTTTGCGGAGGTGCAGAGCCGGTTCCGTGAGGAGCTGTCGGTTCCCCTGTATTGGGACGGCCGCTGCTATGCGCTGCCGGAGACGCAGGGCTTTCCGGTGCTGTTCTATCGGACGGATATTCTGGAGGAGCTCGGGCTCTCCGTTCCGGATACGTGGGACGATGTCATCGGGATGCTCCCGATCCTTCAGAAGCACAGCATGACCTTCGGTCTGCCGAGCTCCACGGTGCTCAATCCGTCGGGAGGGCTTCCGGTATTCTACACGCTGCTGCTGCAAAACGGCAGCCGCATTTACCGCGATGATCCCGTTTCCTGTGCGCTGGATGAGGAAGGGGCGGTGGAGGCCTTCCGCCGCTGGACGGAGTTTTATCAGAATTACAGCCTGCCGCTGGAAACGGACTTTATGTCGCGCTTCCGTACCGGGGAGATCCCCGTCGGGGTATCGGATATTTCGCTGTACAATTCGTTGGCGGTGACCGCGCCGGAGATCAAGGGCTTCTGGGAGATTGCCCCCGTTCCCGGAACAGTGCGGGAGGACGGCAGTGTCGATCATGCGGCGGTATACAGTGCCTCCTGCAGCATGATCCTGGCGGACAGCCGGTATCCCGAGGAGGCCTGGGAGTTTTTGGAGTGGTGGACGCGCACGGAGACGCAGACGCGGTATGCCCGGGAGATGGAGAGCATTCTCGGCTCCTCGGCCCGGTATATGGCGGCCAACCGGGAGACCTTCGCCGGGCTCAACTGGAGCTATGACGAGGCGGCGGTGCTGGCAGCGCTGCCAAACATCCGCATCGAACTGTGCCAAGACGCCGAGGCGCTGCAGCGTATGATCCTCAATGGAGAAGATGTGACAGATGCCATTCGCCTGCCTCAGATCTCCCAG
>URYX01000054.1 GCA_900552225.1 uncultured Oscillospiraceae bacterium
GCCCTCGATGGAGTAGTGACGGTAGACGCGCACCCCGAGCGACTCCAGCCGCTGCTGGAACGCCTCGGCGGCGGGCTGCCCGGCGAAGCGGGTGAGCACGACGCTGCCCACATAGAGGCCGATGCCGCGGAAGGCGTCGATCAGCCGCAGCACGTCCAGGTCGTAGGTGATGCCGAGATCGCCGCGCACCTTGTTCTTTTCGATGTCGGCGGCGTTGATGACGATGACAATCTCCGCCTGATCCTTCAGCTGCAGCAGCATGTTGACCTTGCTGTCCGGCTGGAATCCGGGCAGCACGCGGGAGGCGTGGTAATCGTCGAACAGCTTGCCGCCGAATTCCAGATAGAGCTTGCCGCCGAAGCGGGCAATGCGCTCCCGGATATGCTCGGACTGCGTCTTTAGGTAGGCCTCATTGTCAAAACCGATTCTGTACATATCTTCTAACCCTCTCTTACACCCTCACGTCTTATATACCGTCTATTATATCATAGGAACGGGGAACCCGCAACCCTCTCCTGCGTTTTTCCCGCCGCAGCGTGCAATTTTTCCCGCCGTCCGGCTTCCCGCTCCGCCCGAAAAATTTTCGGGCTTCGGACAAATCGTTTGCTTTGTTGTATTGACAGTCGCCGCCATCCATTGTATGATAAGAAAAGTGACGTTCGGAGGTGAGGATGCGTGGAAGAGCTTTCGGAGAAATCCGGGGTGCGGCCCGGGCGGTATCGTCATTTTAAGGGCGGAGCCTACCGCGTCATCGGAACCGCCCGCCATTCCGAAACCGGTGAGCCGATGGTGGTATACCGGGCGCTGTACGGCGACGGAGCTCTGTGGGTGCGCCCGGCCGCCATGTGGGACGAGGAGATCGAGCGGGACGGCCGACGGATGCGCCGGTTCACCTATGAGGGAGAATAAAGAGGCACTCTGCCGTTCCTTCTCGGCATGGATACTGCTTTCGCGGCCTGCGGACTTTCTGGACCGTCTGAAGCGGCACCCCATACCGCGTGCCGCGGGTGTCCCGGTATAAAGAGGAAATTTCAGGAAAATACTGTAGAGGGCGGGCCCAAGGCCCGGTCCCCGCAGCAGGCGGCTTCCCCGGGAGCCGCAACAGGAAAAGGATGAAGCGCAATGTGGAGCACCATGGGAAATTTGCTGATAACGTCTCTGCCGGCCGTGCTGCTGTGTGCGGCGGCCGCCTACCTGCTCGGCAGCTTTAACAGTGCCATCGTGGTGTGCCGCCTGATGGGGCGGGAGGATGTCCGCAACTGCGGCAGCGGCAACGCGGGCGCCACCAATATGCTGCGCTCACAGGGCAAGCTGCCGGCGCTGCTCACCACCGTCGGCGACCTGCTCAAAACGGTGGCGGCCGTGCTGCTCGGTCAGTGGCTTCTGCTGACGCTCGGCAATGCGGAGTATTCCGAGGAAATGCGCCGGGTGTTCGGCTCCTATATCGCCGGCGGCTTCTGCATTCTCGGCCACCTCTACCCGCTGTATTTCGGATTTCGCGGCGGCAAGGGCGTGATGGCGGCGCTCGGTCTGGCGCTGGTGCTCGACTGGAAGGTCGCCCTGATCTGCCTGGCCGTCTTTATCGCGGTGGTGGCGCTGACGCGGATTGTATCGCTCGGCTCCTGCCTGGCCTCCGTCACGTTTGTGGTGCTGACGGCCGTATTCCGCACCTACGTCTACCGGCAGGAGCCTGCCGAGGTTGCCTTCTGCACTCTCGCGGCCGCGGCGGTGGTCTGCCTGCTGATTATCAAGCATATTCCGAATATCCGGCGGATACTGAAGGGGACGGAAAACCGCTTCGGCTCCCGCCCCTCTGCACAGAAAAAGGAGGAGTAAGTCATGGCCGATATCGTAGTGCTCGGTGCAGGCGGCTGGGGCATTGCTCTGGCGCTCAACGCCTGCCGCTCGGGACATACGGTGACCCTGTGGTCCCCCTTTGAGGAGGAGATTGCGGAGATTCACCGCTACGGAGAGCACCGGCGGCTGCTGCCCGGCGTACCGGTCCCCCCGTCGCTGCCGCTGACCGCGGACCTGTCCTGCGTGACGGGAGCGCAGCTGGTGATTGTGGCGGTGCCGTCCTTCGCCGTCGGTGAGACGGCGGCCAGGCTGCGGCCGTATCTGTCCCCGGAAACCGTCGTGACCTGCGCGGCCAAGGGCCTGGAAAAGCATACCCACCGCCGCCTGTCACAGGTTATCGCGGCCGCCCTGCCGCAAAACCCCGTCACCGTGCTGTCCGGCCCCTCCCACGCGGAGGAGGTCGCCCGCGGCATCCCGACCTCGCTGGTCAGCGCGGGAGGCCACCCGGCCATCGACGCAGTGCAGGAGTGGCTGATGAACGATACCTTCCGCGTGTATCTCAACGAGGACATCGTCGGCGTGGAGCTCGGCGGAGCACTGAAAAACGCCATCGCCCTTGCCGCCGGCATCTGCGACGGCATGAACCTGGGCGATAACACCAAGGCGGCGCTGATGACGCGCGGCCTGGCGGAAATCGCGCGGCTCGGCGTGGCCATGGGCGCGTGCGCCGATACCTTTGCCGGCCTGTCGGGCATGGGTGACCTGATTGTTACCTGCGGCAGCCTCCATTCCCGCAACCACCGGGCCGGGATGCTGATCGGCCAGGGCATGACGCCGGAGGCGGCCGTACAGGCCGTGGGAACGGTCGAGGGGTACTACGTGGCCTCGACGGCGCGGGAGCTCGCGCAGGAATACGGCATCGAAATGCCGATTCTGGAGCAGTGCTGCCGCATCTGCAGCGGCGAGACCGATCCCGCCCGCGCCCTCGCCGTGCTGATGGGACGCCCCGGCCGGCATGAGCACGACCGTGCCTGGATGTAGACAGAGCCGGCCGCTGCGCGGTTTGCCGCATAAACGGGACGCTCTGGCGGCCTCGCCCCGGCAAAACGCCGAAATTTCGGAAATCTCCGAAAAAAGCGGCTACCCCGCCGCGGGTTTTATGGTATAATTTGGTTGGCATCAAGTAAGACTGCGTCCCCCCGGGACCCGGTCGCGGAAGGAAGCGGAGCAGCGGATGAAACGGATAACGGTAACTCCGGCGGTGCGGAAAGAGACCGCCTATGTCGCGCTTTGGACGGTGGGACTCAGTGCCCTGACCGAGCTTGTGTTTGTGTTGATCGGGCAGTGGGACTATACCGTCCTGCTCGGCAATCTGCTGTCGGGCGGCATCGCTGTGCTCAACTTTTTCCTGATGGGCCTCGCCGTGCAGAAGGCCGTGGTCAGCGAAGAAAAGCAGGCCTCGCTGCTGCGCCGGTCGCAGGCACTGCGCATGCTGATGCTTTGCGCGGCGGCCGCCCTCGGCGTGCTGCTCGACTGCTTTAATACATGGACGGCGCTGCTACCGCTGTTTTTCCCGCGGATTGCGTTTCTGTTCCGGCCGCTGTTCCCGACGGATGACCCGCCGGCGCAGCCGCCCGCCGCGGATACCCCGGAGGACGGACAGACGCCCGCCGCCGGGGAGGACACGGAGCAGCCTTCGGGAGGTGAACAGCCGTGAAAAGAGACATACGCTTTCGCATTGTGGACGTGCTGCTGCTGATCGGCGCGGTGCTGCCCTTTGTCGCGGGAATCGTACTGAAGGTGCTGACCAATCCCCCCTCCGAGGGCATCGAGATCTCCGGCGCGCGCATTTATTTCACGCTGCCGACGCCGGTCTGGGAGCTGCCGATCACCGAATCGCAGGTCAACTCCTGGCTCGTCATGCTTTCGATTCTGTGCCTGTGCCTGTATCTGACGCACGGTATCACCGTGCGCGCCGGGAGCCGCCGCCAGCATCTGGCGGAATGGATCGTGGAAAAGACCGATACGCTTGTGCGGGATAACATGGGAGAGTACTTCAAGGGCTTCTCCCCCTTCATCGGTGCCATCATGGCGCTTTCGGCCTGCTCCAGCCTGATGACCCTGTGCGGCCTGTATCCGCCGACCTCGGACATCAACATCTCCGCCGGATGGGCGCTGATGGTGTTCTTCCTGATTACGTATTATAAGTTCAAATGCGGCCCGCTCGTCTATCTTGAGAGCTTCGCGCAGCCGGTGCCGCTGCTGACCCCGCTGAATATCATCAGTGAGGTGGCCACCCCGGTCTCCATGGCCTTCCGTCACTACGGCAACATCCTGTCCGGAACCGTGGTCTCGGTGCTGGTGGCCGCCGCCCTGCAGGGACTGTCGTCTCTGCTGTTCGGATGGCTGCCGGGCGTGCTCGGGGAAATTCCGTTTCTGCAGATCGGCCTTCCGGCCATTCTGTCGCTCTATTTCGATATTTTCAGCGGATGTCTGCAGGCCTTCATCTTCGCCATGCTGACGATGCTGTATATATCCGGTGCTTTTCCTGCGGATGAGTATGAGGAGCGCCGGCGCAAAAAGCTCCAGGCCAAACAGGTATATTAAATTACGGAGGTAGAACAGTATGGAACTCGCAATCGGATTGATTCTCGCAGGATGCGCTCTCGGTGCCGGCGCGGCTATGATCGCCGGTATCGGCCCCGGTATCGGTGAAGGCAACGCAGTCGCCAAGGCGTGCGAAGCCATCGGCCGCCAGCCGGAATGCAGAGGCGCCGTCACCAGCACGATGCTGATGGGCTGCGCCATCGCAGAGACGACCGGTTTGTATGCTCTGGTCATCGCCATTCTGCTGATTTTCGTGGCACCGCAGCGGTTTGTCAACATTCTGCTCGAGTCGATGCGCTGACACGGAACGGAGAGAACGCATTATGCAGACATTAGAGGTAATTTCGGTCAATATCTGGCAGATTCTTATCTCGTTGGCCAACCTGCTGATTCTGTTTCTGCTGCTGAAGAAATTCCTGTATAAGCCGGTTCGGAAGGTGCTTTCCGAGCGGCAGGAGGCGCTCGACGGGCAGTATGCGGCCGCCGAGGAGGCCGAGCGCGCGGCGCAGGCCGACCGGGAGGCGTGGGAGCAGAAGCTGCAGGGCGCCGGACAGGAGGCGGATGCCATCCTGAAGGAGGCATTCGCCCGTGCGGCGCGGCGCGAGGAAAAGGCGCTGGCCGAGGCCCGGGACAAGGCGGATACTCTGCTGCGTCAGGCGCGGAGTGAGGCGGAGCTCGAGCGGAAAAAGGCCACGGCCGACATCCGTCGGGAAATCGTGGATGTCTCTGCCCGCCTGACGGAGAAGATGCTCGGGCGCGAGGTAAGCCCGGAGGATCACCGGAACCTGATCGACAGCTTTATTGACACCGTAGAGGACGACGGCTATGACGGAAATCGCTAAGGAATATGCGTCGGCGCTGTTTGAGCTGGCGCAGGAGGATCACACCGAGGCGGAGACGCTGCAGGCGCTTTCCGCCGCGGAGGAGCAGCTGCGGGAGCACCCGGAATACCGGGAGCTGCTGGCCTCCCCGGGCATCCCGAAGAAGGAGCGGCTGCAGCTGATCGGGGAGGCGTTTGCCTCCCTGCCCGGGCGGGTCTGCTCGTTTCTGAAGCTGCTGTGCGGTCACGGCTATATCCGGGAGCTGCCGCACTGCACGGAGGAGTTTGCCGAGCGGTACCGTAAGGCGCAGAACATCGCGGTGGCGACGGTCACCGCGGCGGCCGGGCTGACCGATGAGGAAAAGGAGCGGCTGCGCCGGGCGCTCGAGAGGCGCAGCGGACACAGCGTGCAGCTGGAGTGCCGTGTGGACACCTCCCTGCTCGGAGGCGTCGTGGTCGAAATGGACGGCAGGGTGCTCGACGGAAGTCTGCGGCACCGGCTGCATGAAATAAAGGAAGTGATGGAGCAATGAGCAGTCAGGCAGAAGCCATCGGAAGCATTATCAAACGCCAGATTGAGCAGTACCGTGACCGCATGGAAATGGCGGAGACCGGCACGGTGATTCTGGTCGGTGACGGCATCGCGCGCGTCTACGGGCTGCAGAACTGCATGGCGGGAGAGCTGCTCGAGTTTGACGAGGGCAGCTTCGGCATGGCTCAGAACCTGGAGGACGAAACCGTCTCGGTGGCGGTGCTGTCCGACCGGAACGACATCCGCGAGGGAACCGTCGTGCGCCGCACGGGCCGCGTGCTGTCGGTGCCGGTCGGTGAGGCGCTGCTCGGGCGCGTGGTCAACGCGCTCGGTGAGCCGATCGACGGCAAGGGCCCCGCGGAATGCCGTGAGACCCGCCCGGTGGAGGCGGAGGCCCCCGGCATCATTGAGCGGCAGGGCGTGTCCGTGCCGCTGCAGACCGGCATCAAGGCCATCGACAGCATGATCCCGATCGGCCGCGGTCAGCGCGAGCTGATCATCGGTGACCGCCAGACCGGCAAGACGGAGATTGTTATCGATACGATTATCAATCAGAAGAATACCGGCGTGCTGTGCATCTACGTGGCCATCGGTCAGAAGAACACCTCGGTGGTGCAGCTGGCCAATGAGCTGACGCGGGCGGGGGCGATGGAATATACCATCATTGTCTCCGCCTCCGCCTCGGAGAGCGCACCGCTGCAGTATGTGGCCCCCTATGCGGGCTGCGCCATGGCGGAATATTTCCGCGAGCAGGGACGCGACGTGCTGATCGTCTATGACGACCTGTCCAAGCACGCCGTGGCCTACCGTGCACTTTCCCTGCTGATCCGCCGTCCGCCCGGCCGTGAGGCCTATCCGGGCGACGTGTTCTATCTCCATTCCCGCCTGCTGGAGCGGGCGGCCTGTGTGGCTCCGGAATACGGAGGCGGCTCGATCACGGCGCTGCCGATTATCGAGACGCAGGCGGGCGATGTCTCCGCCTATATCCCCACCAACGTGATTTCCATTACGGACGGCCAGATCTTCCTGGAGACCGAGCTGTTCCATGCGGGCATCATGCCCGCCATCAACCCCGGCATCTCGGTCAGCCGTGTCGGCGGCTCGGCGCAGCTCAAGGCGATGAAGAAGGTCGCGGGCGAGCTGAAGCTGCTGTATTCGCAGTACCGCGAGCTGCAGGCCTTCGCCCAGTTCGGCAGCGACCTGGACGCCGATACCAAGGCGCGCCTGGCGCTCGGTGAGCGTATCGTCGAGGTGCTCAAGCAGAAGCGGAATGCGCCGATCCGGGTCGGCTGTCAGGTGGCCATCGTCTATGCGGTCATCAACGGCTATCTGGACGACGTGCCGGTGGCAAAGGTGCATGACTACGAGCAGCGTCTCTACGAAAAGCTGCAGGGCGAAAAGGCGGAGCTGCTGACGCGCCTGGAGCAGGGCTTCTTTGAGGAGCAGGACGTGGAGGAGCTGAAGCAGGCCCTGGAAGAAATGCGGGGGTGACGGAGCGTGGGAGCGGATATCAAAGCCTTGCGCGGCCGCATCAAGAGCGTGGACTCCACCCTGCACCTGACGAAAGCCATGGGGCTGGTGGCCTCCTCCAAGATTCGCCGCGCAACGGACGCCATGCAGAGGGGCCGTGAGTATGCCAAGGCCCTGTCGCAGGTGGTGCGGGCCCTGACCGCGTGCCCCGAGTGCGGGAAAAGCCCCTATATGCGGGCGGCGGAGGGCGGCCGGACCAAGCTGATTGTGATTGCGGGCGACCGCGGACTGGCGGGCGGCTATAACGCCAATGTGTTCCGGCTGGCGGCCACCTTCCCCGATGCGGAGCTGGTGCCCATCGGAAAGCGTGCCTGCGACCGGTACGGAGCGCCGACGGTGCTGTCGGAGCATTTCGACGCCAAACAGGCGCAGGATCTGGCCGCTTCGCTGTGCCGCGAGTTCTGCGACGGTACGGTGGATCGGGTCGGCGTTCTGCATACCCGGTATCTCTCCATGCTGTCGCAGGAGGCCGAGGTGATGTGGCTGCTGCCGCTGACGCGGGAGTCGTCACAGGCGGAGCACGGCATGCTGTTTGAGCCGGACGAGCTGACGGTGCTCGACCTGTCGGTGCCCACCTATGTGGCGGGTATGCTGACGGCAGCCGTGCGCGAGAGCTTTGCCTGCGAGGTGGCGGCGCGCCGTACCGCGATGGACAGCGCCGGCAAAAACGCCCAGCAGATGATCGAGGATCTGCAGCTTCAGTATAACCGGGCGCGGCAGGGCGCCATTACTCAGGAAATTACCGAGATCGTCGCCGGCAGCGGCGCATGATGGGAGGAATGGTTTTTGGCGACAACACAGACGGGACGGGTCGCACAGGTTATGGGACCTGTGGTGGACGTCCGCTTTGAGGACGGCGCGCTGCCGTCCATCGATAACGCACTGACAATTCCGATCGGTGAGCGCACTCTGACGGTGGAGGTGGCGCAGCATATCGGAGATAATACGGTGCGCTGCATTGCCATGTCCTCGACGGACGGGCTGCAGCGCGGCACCGCCGTGACCGATACCGGAAAGGCAATCAGTGTTCCGGTCGGCCGTGCGACCCTCGGCCGTATTTTTAACGTGCTCGGAGACGTGGTGGATAACGGCCCGCCTCCGGAGACGACCGAGCGCTGGAATATCCACCGCCCCGCGCCCGAGTACGAGGAGCTTTCCACCTCGGCCGAGGTGCTGGAGACGGGCATCAAGGTCATCGACCTGCTGTGCCCCTATTCCAAGGGCGGTAAGATCGGCCTGTTCGGCGGCGCCGGCGTCGGCAAAACCGTGCTGATTATGGAGCTGATCAACAACATCGCCAAGCAGCACGGCGGTCTGTCGGTGTTTACCGGCGTCGGTGAGCGCACCCGTGAGGGCAACGACCTGTACCACGAGATGAAGCAGTCCGGCGTTCTGAGCAATACGGCGCTGGTCTACGGCCAGATGAACGAGCCGCCCGGAGCCCGTATGCGGGTGGCGCTGTCCGGCCTGACCATGGCGGAGTACTTCCGCGATGCGGAGGGGCAGGACGTGCTGCTGTTCATCGACAACATCTTCCGCTTTACACAGGCCGGCAGCGAGGTGTCGGCACTGCTCGGACGGATGCCGTCCGCCGTCGGCTACCAGCCGACGTTGGCCAATGAGATGGGGGCTCTGCAGGAGCGGATCACCTCGACGAAGAAGGGCTCCATCACGTCGATCCAGGCCGTGTACGTGCCGGCCGATGATCTGACCGACCCGGCCCCGGCCACCACCTTCGCGCATCTGGATGCGACGACGGTGCTCTCCCGCACCATCTCCTCCCAGGGCATCTATCCCGCGGTGGATCCGCTGGAATCCACCAGCCGGATTCTGTCCCCCGAGGTGGTCGGTGACGAGCACTACCGTGTGGCCCGTGAGGTGCAGCGTGTGCTGCAGCGCTATCAGGAGCTGATGGACATTATCGCCATCATGGGTATGGATGAGCTGTCGGACGAGGATAAGCTGCTGGTGCAGCGCGCCCGTAAGCTGCAGCGCTTCCTGTCGCAGCCGTTCTTTGTGTCCGAGAAGTTCACCGGACTTCCCGGCGTATACGTGCCGCTGTCCGAGACCGTGCGCGGCTTCAAGGCCATTCTGGAGGGCCGCTACGACGATTATCCCGAGTCGGCCTTCCTGTTCGCGGGTACGATTGAGGACGTCGAGAAAAAAGCGGGGAAGGCGCCGGTATGAACACGTTTATGCTGACGGTTTCCACGCCGGACGGAACGCGCTTCCGCGACCGGGTGTATATGCTGTCGCTGCAGGGCAGTGAAGGGAGCTTGGCCGTGCTCAGCGGACATATCCCGATGATGACTGCGGTGCTTCCCGGCGAATGCCGCGTGGAGCTGCCGGACGGCAGCGAACGCATCGGAGTGCTGGGGGAGGGTCTGCTGTCGGTGGCCTCGGAGGAAACCACTCTGCTCTCCTCGGAATTCTCGTGGAAGGAATAGACCAAGCAATCGGACCCTGCCGTTTTTTCGGCAGGGCCGTTTTC
>URYX01000055.1 GCA_900552225.1 uncultured Oscillospiraceae bacterium
GAAGGAAATGAGCAAGTTTATGTTCGGCAAGCTGAAGGAGCACGGCTGCCGGGTGCTGCTGGCGTCGGAGACCATGACGCCGGACGAGCTCGGTGAGGAAGCCCTGATCAGCTATTATACGAAGGGCACGCAGTACTTCATCAAGGAGCAGCAGAAGCTGCGCCGGCTCATTGAGGCGGACGGCTGCCAAAAGGGCGGCATCGCCATTCACTGGGTCAATGCGTGGTTCCGGATGTATAAGAACATGCCGTAAGGATTCAGCGCATATCCGCCCGGCAGGAGCTGCAGGAGCCTGCCGGGCCGGTCGGACGGAACGGGCAGAAAAGAGGGAAATGCTGTGGAAGACAAAAGGGTAACGATTTATGATGTGGCGATGAAATGCGGCTTGTCGGTAGCCACCGTGTCGCGCGTACTGAGCAATGCGGATTATGCCGTCAGTGAGAAGGCGCGTGCGCGGGTACGGGAGACAGCCAAGGCGATGGGCTATCAGCCCAATTTCCTCGGGCGCTATCTGAAAAGCAATTCCACCAACGACATTGGCGTTCTGATTCCGAATATCTCCCATTATCAGCACCTGGCGATGGTGGAGGGAATCCATCATGCCATGGCCAACAGCGGCTACAATACGCTGATCAGCTTTACCTATTACAATGACGAGTTTGAGCGTCAGCAGTTTCTCTCGTTCCTGCAAAAGCGTGTGAAGGGAATCATTTTAGTGTCGGGCAACGCCGAGACGGAATGGCTGAAGGATATGCCGCTCGGTGACCTGCCGGTGGTGGCCCTGGAGACGCGCCTGCCGATCCATACCTCCTATGTCGGCTTCGACTATTATGAGGCGGGGGCCATGGCGGCGGATTACTTATGGAAGAAGGGACACCGCCGGGTGGCGGTGATCAGCTCGAGCTACGTGCGCGGCAGCCGCCGGCAGCGGTTCGACGGCTTTGTGGAGACGCTGAAAAAGCACGGCGTGGAGATTCCGGGCGAATACATCTGCGTGGCGGACAATTCCCGCGGCGACGGCAACGAGGACATTTTTTCCCTCGGCCGCCGTATGACCGAGCAGCTGCTGGAGCTGCCGGAACGGCCGACGGCCCTGTTTGCCATCAACGATATGCTCGCCCTCGGCGCGGTGCGCACGCTGCTGCATTACCGCCTGCGGGTGCCGCAGGATATGGCGGTGGTCGGCTTCGGCAACACCTCGATGGCGCGCCTTTCCACACCGACACTGACAACGGTGGACCAGTGTGCGTTTGATATGGGGGCCGCGGCGGTGGAGCAGCTGCTCGATCAGTTTGAACACCCGCAGGGAGAGCGGCGTGTGGAGATTCTGCACCCCCGCCTGTTTGTGCGGGAGACCACCGAGCCCGGCGGCGGTTTTTAAGCCGCCCAGATCGGTCACAGCTGTCGGGGGACAGCCGTGACCGTTTTACCTGTACACAATGCCTCTCCCTCTATCGGGAGAGGCATCTTTGAAAACAGAATACGGTTTTGTACAAATAAAAAAGGGGAGTTTTATGCGTATGAACACAAACAAGCTGGTGCTTTGCGCCGCGGCGGAGGACGATTTGTCCGCTGCGCTGCAAAGCGGAGGATACCCGGTGGTACGGGAAACCTCGCTCGAAAAGGCTCTGGAGACCGTGCCGCAGGGCGGGACGGTGTTTGTCGCTGCGGATGCCTATCCGCAGCAGACCACCGTGGTGACGGCCGCTATGCTGGAGGCTGCGGCGGCGCGCGGGGTGCACCTGGTGATCGAATATCCGAAGCAGGTGGGGGATACCGTGTATCCCGCGCCGGTCGAGGTGACGCAGTTCGAGCGGGTGGCGGCTCTGTCGCCCGAGCGGCTGGGAGTGCCTCGCGGGACACTGCTGACGCTCAACTGCAATTTTCTGCTGCCACTGTCCGCTCCGGCCGAGCCGTGGTGCGTCGGACGCATGGCGGGCTATGATACGATGGCCTACGGTCTGCCGGAGAAGGTGTGGCCGCTGTTTGAGGAAAAGGACGGCGTGACTGTGACGGCAGCGCCGCTTTCGCGTCTGATTCGCGCGCGGTCGGCCCCGCTGAAGACCTGGCACACGGTCTGCAGCCGGCTGCTGTCGGACTGGTGCGGACAGGAGGTGTCGGTGCGGTGGGATTCACCCGTGCATCCCTGCTACGCGCCGGAGGAGACGCTGCCGCCGGATGCCGAGCGCCGGGCCTTTCTCAAATGTGCCGATTGGTTTTTGCGCCGCGGTGTCGTGAAGGACAACGGAACGGACGATCTGGTGTGCATCGAGGGATACCTCTCGTGGATTCACCACGACGGACACCAGGAAATCCGCCACTGCCTGCGCAGCGACTGCATGGCGGAGGCTGCCATGGTGCTCGGTCTGTACTATTCCATGCAGCCGGACGGAGAAATCCGCCGCAAGGCGGCCGCGCTGCTTGACAGCATCTGGACGTTGCCGGATTACGCCAACACCGATCCGGAGACGGAGTATTACGGGCTGAATAACTGGTATAAGGGTGCCCGCAATTTTTACGGGGACGATAACGCGAGGGTGCTGCTGGCATCGCTGCTGGCGCGCACCGCACTCGGGGATACCCGGTGGGACGAGGCAATTCTGCGCTGCCTGGTGGCCAACCTGCGTACCACCTCTTACCTGACGGGCTTCCGCCGGGAACGGATCGATGCGGCGGAGGAGGGTGATACCCGTCTGCTGAAGCACGAGCCGCATACCTGTGCCGCCCTGCGCGCGGAGTCTTATGAGTATCTGTCCGGCCACTTTGAGGCCTATCTGTGGGCCTGCAATCTGCTGGTGTACCGGATGACCGGCGAGGAGGACTTCCTGCGCGTCACCGAGAAGGGCATCCGCACCATGATGGAGCGCGGCCCGGCACAGTGGAAATGGACCAATTCGCTGACGGCCGAAATCTGCCGGATGCTGTTGCCGCTGGCCTTTTTGATGCGGCTGGAGCCGACAGAGGAGCATCGGCGCTGGCTGACGGATATGTGCCGCCGCGTCATGGACTGCACGGTGCCCTGCGGAACGGTGGCGGAGCAGATCGGAGCCATCGGAAGCGGCATGTATCCGCCTCCGCAGTCGAATGAGGCCTACGGAACCGAGGAGGCCTCGCTCGGCCAGAATCCGGGCGATCCGGTGACCGATCTGCTGTATGTGACCAACTGGGCCTTCCTGGGACTGCATGAAGCGGCAGCCGCGCTGCGGGCCGTCGGTGAGGCGACGGAGGAAATCACCGGGGCCTCCGACCGTATGGCGGAGTTTTTGTGCCGGGTGCAGCTGAAGGCGGACCGCCCGGAATACGACCAGTTTGACGGGGTATGGATGCGTGGCTTCGACTTCGGGAAATGGGAGTACTGGGGCAGCAATGCCGATGCCGGCTGGGGCGTGTGGACGGTGGAATCCGGCTGGATGAACAGCTGGATCAGTGCGCTGATGGCCATGCGCGGTAGCGGAACCAGCGTGTATGAGGTGATTGCGGACGGAAAATTCCCGGAGCTCGCCCCGCGGCTGATGCGCGAAATGTACCCGGAACGCGCCGAACAGGCATCCGCAGCCGGGCGGTAACCTTTAAAAAGCTTTTAAAACAGCCAAAAATGCCCGACAGGAATTGCCGTAAAAGCGGTTCCTGCCGGGCATTTTTTGGAAGACGGACGGCTTTCGGCGGATGAAAGTCGGTGAAAAACCTCCGCAAAAACGGTTTGCCCCCTTTACAGCCGCCGTATTTTATAGTAAAATAAGCCATAAGCCCGAAAAATAAAAGCGCGGCGCAGAAGCCGCCGTTTTCCGTGTATCGGAGAAAAAAAGCCGGAAGGATGGAAGAAAATGCAGCCAAAGTATAAGCGCATTTTGCTCAAGCTCAGCGGAGAGGCCATGGCGGGAGAGGCCGGAATGGGAATCGATTTTGAGGTGCTCAAGAGCTTCTGTCTCCCGATTAAGGAATGTGTCGATGCCGGGGTGCAGGTGGCAATCGTAGTCGGAGGCGGCAATTTCTGGCGCGGGCGCCAGAGCGGTCAAATGGACCGTACCCGTGCCGACCACATGGGGATGCTGGCCACCACCATCAACGCACTCGGTCTGTGCGACGCGCTGGAGCAGGTGGGCTGTGACGTGCGTGTGCAGACGGCAATTCAGATGAATCAGATTGCGGAGCCATATATCCGCAATCGCGCCGCCCGTCATCTCGAAAAGGGCCGTGTGGTAATCTTCGGATGCGGCACCGGTAACCCGTTTTTCTCGACGGATACGGCCGCGGCTCTCCGTGCCGCCGAAATCGACGCGGAAATCATCTTCAAGGCCAGCATGGTGGACGGCATCTACGACAGCGACCCGAAAAAGAACCCCGACGCCAAGAAATTTGACGAATTAAGTTATCTGGATGTGCTGAACAAGGACCTCAAGGTAATGGATTCGACGGCGGCGACGCTCTGCCGCGACAATCATTTGCCGCTGCTGGTGTTTAATCTGGACGATCCGCAGAATATTGTCCGTGCCGTGGCCGGTGAGCCGATCGGTACGCTGGTTCACTGAACAATAAGGGAGGAGCAACACGATGCAACAGGTATACAAGACAACCGAAGAAAAAATGAACAAGACGGTACAGGCGATGCTGGCCAATTTCGGCTCCATCCGCGCCGGCCGTGCCTCTGCCTCCGTGCTGGACCGCGTGACGGTGAATTATTACGGGTGTCCCACGCCGGTCAACCAGATGGCCAACGTGTCCACGCCGGAGCCGCGCATGCTGATGATTCAGCCGTATGATAAGAGCACCCTGCGCGATATCGAGCGCGCTATCCTGACCTCGGATATCGGCATCAACCCGCAGAACGACGGTATGGTGATCCGTATGGCGTTTCCGCCGCTGACGGAGGAGCGCCGCCGCGAAATCGGTAAGAATATCTCCCGCTATGCGGAGGAGGCCAAGGTGGCCATCCGCTCCATTCGCCGCGACGGGCTGGAAAAGCTCAAGGGCATGAAAAGGGATGCAGTGATTACCGAGGATGACCTGAAGGTGGCAGAGAAGAAGATGCAGGATTATACGGACGATTTCTGCAAGGAGATCGACCGCCTGGCGGCCGCCAAGGAAAAAGAAATTATGGAGATGTAAGCCATGGCATTCTGGAAGCGCCGTGCCGCGGATACACCGCCGGACCGTATTCCGGTGCATCTCGGCATCATTATGGACGGCAACGGCCGCTGGGCGCGCCGGCGCGGGCTGCCGCGCCGGGCCGGTCATGCGGCGGGGGCGCAGGTGTTCCGCAAAATTACCAAGGCCTGCGAAAAGCGGGGCATCGGGTATCTGACGGTGTATGCCTTTTCGACGGAGAACTGGAAGCGGCCGCAGGAGGAGGTTGCCGCCATCATGAACCTCCTGCGGGACTACCTGAAGGAGTCGCTGGCGGATTTCAAGCGGGAGAATATCCGTACCTGCTTTATCGGTGACCGGACACCGCTGGCGCCGGATATTCTGGCGCTGATGGAGGAGGCCGAGGCCTCCACAGCCCATAAGACCGGGATGACGCTGCAGATTGCGCTCAACTACGGCGGCCGGGACGAGATCGTCCACGCCGTGCGGCGCATCGGGGAGGAGATCCGCGAAGGAATGCTTTCCCCCGAGCAGGTGACGGAGCAGACGCTGTCCGAGCGGATGTATACGGCGGGCGTGCCGGATCCGGATCTGATTTTGCGGCCGAGCGGAGAATACCGTTCCTCCAATTTCCTGCTGTGGCAGTCGGCCTATGCGGAATATGTGTTCATGGATATTCTGTGGCCGGATTTTACCGAGCGGGATCTGGACCGTGCTCTGGCGGAATATGCGCGGCGAAACCGCCGCTTTGGAGGAGTGTAAGTGAAAACCCGTATTTTGACAGGCGTGGTCGCCGGCGGACTGTTTTTGGCCATTTTGGTACAGCCGTGGACGCTGGCGGTCAATCTGGTAATGGCGCTGCTGGCGGTAATCGCCGTCTACGAGCTTCTGTATGTGACGGGCTGCGCCCGGCATTGGGAGCTGGTGGTGCCGTCGGCCGTGTTCGCCGCAGCGGTGCCGTTTTTGGAGCCGCTCTTTTCGCAGAAGGCGGAGGGAGCAATTCGGTTTGAGTGGATGCCGATCCTACTGGCTGTATATGCGATGCTGCTGTGCATTCTGGCGGTGATTCGCCACACCCGTGTGAATATTCAGGAGGTAGCTTACGCCGTCGTGCTGACGGTGCTCTCCTCCTTTGCCCTAGCCTCGATCGCCTATCTGCGGGAGATGAGCCTTGAGCTGGCGGTGCTGGTGCTGCTGATTCCGTGGGTCAGCGATACCGGAGCCTATTTTACGGGGACGTTTTTCGGCAAGCATAAGCTGTGCCCGCAGATCAGCCCGAAAAAAACGGTGGAGGGCCTGATCGGCGGCATCGTTTTGGCGGTGGCCGTGGACGTGCTGGTGGCCTGGCTGTGGTCTGGAGAGAGTATCTCGCTGTGGATTGTGGCGGCGGTGGCGCTGATTGGCGCACCGCTCTCCGTGTTCGGTGATTTGTTCGCGTCCATTATCAAGCGTCAGTGCGGAATCAAGGATTATGGGCACCTGTTCCCGGGGCACGGCGGCGTGATGGATCGCTTTGACAGCTTTTTGTTCGTCTCCTTCCCAGCCTATCTGGCGCTGCTGCTTTCCTGACGGGCAGGGATGAAAGACACTGCGGCGGCATATACTGCACAAGGGGCAGGCTGCAGCAGAAGCAATACGGATTACAGAAGGAAAGGTGCCGCGAAACGGCGGTGAACGAACGGGAGAAATCACCGTTCGTTTTGGCATATGCCCTATGGAAAAACGACTGATTTTGCTCGGTGCAACCGGATCCATCGGTACACAGGCGCTGGATGTGGCGCGGATGCACGGTTATCCGGTGACGGCTATGGCGGCCGGCCGCCGTGTGGAGCCGTTTGAACGGCAGATCCGTGAATTCCGTCCGCGCTTTGCGGCGATGACGGACCCGAAGGCCGCGGCCGACCTCAAGGTGCGGATTGCCGACCTGCCGACCCGCGTGCTGGCGGGAGAGGAGGGCGTGTGCGCACTGGCCTCCGAGCCGGAGGCTGATGTGGTGCTCAATGCCATTACGGGAGTGGCGGGACTGCGCCCCACCATGGCTGCCATTGCGGCGGGACACGATATTGCCCTTGCCAACAAGGAGACCCTGGTGGCGGGCGGAGCCCTGGTGACGGAGGCAGTGCGGCAGCGCGGTGTGCGGCTGCTGCCGGTGGACAGTGAGCACTCCGCCATTTTCCAGTGTCTGCAGGGCGCACCCGAGCGCGGCGCCGATCGCCTGATTCTGACTGCCTCCGGCGGCCCGTTCTTCGGAAAAACGCGTGAGGAACTGCAGCAGATTACGCCGGAGGACGCTCTGCGTCATCCGAACTGGAGTATGGGTCCGAAAATTACGGTGGACTCTGCCACGATGATGAACAAGGGCCTCGAGCTGATTGAAGCACACTGGCTGTTTTCCATGCCCGCCGACCGGATCGATATTGTGGTGCACCGTGAGAGCGTGGTGCATTCTTTGGTGCAGTATGCGGATCACTCGGTGGTGGCGCAGCTCGGCGTGCCGGATATGCGCATTCCGATTCAGTACGCGCTGACCTACCCCGACCGTCTGCCCTCACCGGTGCGCGAATTGCGGCTGGACGAATGGGGCAAACTGACCTTTTATAAGCCGGATGACGAGACCTTCCCCGGAATGCGGTTGTGCCGCGAGGCGGTAAAGCGCGGCGGACTGACGCCGGCCGCGCTCAACGGAGCCAATGAGCAGGCCGTCGCCCTGTTCCTGCAGGGGAAAATCGGCTTTTTGGAGATTGCGCAGCGGGTGGCCTCGGTGCTGGAGCGGACATGGGGCGAGGCCTCCTCGGTGGAGGATGTGCTGCGTTGCGACCGTGAGGCGCGTGAGTATGTAAGGAAAGGCGGAAGCGTATGACGGTGGTTCTCAAAATTCTGGCAGCGATTCTCATTTTTGGGCTGTTGATTTTTGTGCATGAGCTCGGTCATTTCTTGGTGGCCAAGTGGATGGGAATCCGTGTCAATGAGTTTGCCCTCGGAATGGGGCCGCGTCTGTTGAAATTCGGAAAAAAAGAGACCGTCTATTCGCTGCGCCTCTTTCCGATCGGCGGCTTCTGCGCCATGGAGGGGGAGGATGCCGACAGCGAGGACCCGCGCGCCTTCGGCAATCGGCCGGTATGGCGCCGGATCTTGGTGGTCGTTGCCGGTGTCTGCATGAATTTTCTGCTCGGCTACCTACTGCTGCTGATCGCGCTCGGCGTATGCATACAGCCGGAAAACGGCAGCGAAAAGGCCGTGTATAACAGCACCACCGTGGCCACGCTTGCCGAGCAGACGCTGCCCTATCAGACGGGCCTGCGTCCCGGTGACCGGATTGTGCGGGCCAACGGCAAGCGGATTGTGACGGACATCGATTTGGCCATGATCCTGCAGAGCGACGAGGACGGCGTGCTGGATATGACGGTGGTGCGCGATGTGGACGGCGTATCGCAGAAGGTGGTGCTGTCGGACGTGACCTTTCCGCTGGTAACGGCGGAGGACGGCACGCGCTACCTCTCCTATGAATTCCGCGTGATGCCCGTGGAAAAGACCGTGTGGTCAACGGTGGCCCGTGCCGGGAAGCTCGAGTGGTCGTATGCGACGCTGGTGTGGCGCAGCCTCGGGGACCTGATCAGCGGAAAATACGGACTCAACGAGCTGTCCGGCCCGGTGGGTACGGCGGATATCATCGGTGATGCGGTGCAGGATGCGGTGCAGTCGGCCAGTCTGAACGGGCTGTATTCGCTGCTGATGATCGTTGTGCTGATTACGGTCAACCTCGGTGTGTTCAATCTGCTGCCGCTGCCGGCTCTGGACGGCGGACGGCTGGTGTTTTTGCTGTGGGAGGCGATTTTCCGCCGCCCGATCCCCGCAAAATACGAAGGCTTGGTGCACACCATCGGCTTTATCCTGATTATCCTGTTCTCCGTGGTGGTGCTTTTCAGCGATATCCGCAAGCTGATTGCCGGAGCGTGATCCGCCGAACGGAGGACAGGGCAGCCTCGGCTTTGTCCCCGCAGTTCTGATCCGCCGCCCGTGCTATCGGCACGGACGGCGGCTTTTTGCGCTTGCCCCGGAGAACAGCAGCAGCGGAGTGAAAGATAGATTTGTACCACAAAAATGATTGATTTATACCTGGAAAAAGGAGGGAAAATAAGATACAATAAAAATAGAAAAAACGCCAAAAATTTTCATCTGTATTTTTAAAATTATAAAAAACGCTTGAAAAGCAAAATATATTGACTCATTTCCGAAATTACTGTATAGTAAAACTGTCGAGAGAACGCGGAAAAGCGGAAAACGGAGAAACAGTTGAACCGAAGTCGCCCGGGACGGTTCCCGCCTCCCGCTGCGCTCTCATGAAAGGCGGAAAGCCCGATGCGTTGCAGATCTCAGAAACGGAACCCGGCGCAGGAGCACAGGCTGTGGCCTGTGCGGACATTCTGCGCTCCTCGGAGGGAGCGCTTGCTCTTGCGACCTTCGGGCGCACAGCCATTTCGGCTGTGCGCCGCAGGACGCAGGACACAGAAAAAACGCGAGGAGGATTTTTATGTATAAGAAATGGCGTCAGGGCCTGGCTGTCGTATTAACGCTCTGTTTGTTGCTTACCGGAACCCCCGTGCTCGCGCTGCAGGGTGAACCTGAATATTCGTTCGATTCCGCAACGGTTTCAGC
>URYX01000056.1 GCA_900552225.1 uncultured Oscillospiraceae bacterium
CAGTGTGAAGGAGATTGCGGCGGGCGACCGCCTGCGTCTGCAGCTTTGCGACGGAGAATGCCGCTGTACGGCGGAATGAAGGAGAGAAACGGATGGCAACCGAATGGACCTTTGAACGGGCGATGACCCGATTGGAGCAGATCGTGGCGGCGCTGGAGAGCGGCAAATGCTCGCTGGACGATTCCATGAAGCTGTTTGAGGAGGGCACCAAGCTGACCTCCTACTGCTCACGGCAGCTGACGGCGGCCGAGCAGAAGATCCGGCAGCTGACCGAAACGGCCGCTGCGCCGGAGGCACCGGCTGCGCCGGAGACGGCGGAAACCGGAAATGAGGTCGCAGCGGACGGCGGGGAGACAGAGGTATGACACTGTATTCGGAGCATCTGGCGGCGTATCGGGATGCCGTGGAGGCGGCTCTGCCGCGCTTTTTGCCGCCGGAGGAGCCGGCCTACGGCGTACTCGGCCGGGCCATGGCGTATGCCTGTGAGGACGGCGGCAAGCGGCTGCGGCCGGTGCTGCTGCTTGAATGGGCGCATCTGTGCGGCGGGGCGGCCGGGCAGGCACTGCCGTTTGCCTGTGCGCTGGAGATGGTGCATTCCTACTCGCTGGTGCACGACGATATGCCCTGCATGGACAACAGCCCGCTGCGCCGCGGCAAGCCGTCGGTGCATAAGGCGTTCGGAGAGGATATGGCGCTGCTGGCGGGCGATGCGCTGCTCAACCGCGCCTTTGAGGTGTGCCTTGCCCCGGAGAACCGGGGGACGCTGCCGGCGGGGGCGGTGCTCGACGCCGCTGCGATTCTGGCCGACTGTGCCGGGCTTCACGGGATGATCGGTGGGCAGGCAATGGATCTGCAGAGTGAGGGGAAGACCATTTCTCTCGCGGAGCTGGAGCGGCTGCAGCGCGGCAAAACGGCGGCGCTGCTGCGGGCGGCCTGCCGGATGGGCGCGGTGCTCGGAGGAGGAGATGCCGGGCAGCTGCAGGCGGCGGAGGCCTACGGAACGGCGGTCGGCCTCGGGTTTCAGATTGTGGATGATATTCTGGATGTGACCGCTACGGAGCAGGAGCTCGGCAAGCCGGTCGGCGGAGACCGGGAGCTGGAAAAATCCACGTATGTATCGCTGCTCGGGCTTGCGCAGGCACGGGAGCTGGCCGCGCAGCGCACGGAGGAGGCGCTCTCCGCGCTGCAGCCGCTCGGTGCGGCTGCGGAGGAGCTGCGGCAGCTGACGGTGCGCCTGCTGAAGCGGCAGCAGTAAAGCGGCCGGGATAAAAGGACAGTATTATGAAGGAACAGAATTTACTGGAGCATATTCAGTCCCCGCAGGACGTCAAGGCACTCGGTGAACGGGAGCTGCAGACGCTGTGCGGGGAGATCCGGGAGACGCTCATTCAGACCGTCTCCGAGACGGGAGGGCATCTGGCCTCCAACCTCGGAGTCGTGGAGCTGACGGTCGCGCTGCACCGGGAGATGAACTGCCCGGACGATTCGATCGTATGGGATGTGGGGCATCAGTGCTATACCCACAAGCTGCTGACGGGACGGTACGGGCGCTTTCATACCCTGCGGCAGCACGGAGGCATCTCCGGGTTCCCGAATCCGAAGGAGTGCGACTGCGACGCCTTTGTGGCGGGGCACAGCAGCACGGCGGTGTCCGCGGCCAGCGGGCAGGCCCGCGCCAATACGCTGCTGCACAACAGACACTACGCTGTGGCGGTGATCGGAGACGGGGCCATGACGGGCGGGCTGGCGTATGAGGGACTCAACAGCGCCGGGCACAGCGGTGACCGGCTGATTGTCATTCTGAACGACAACCGCATGTCCATCAGCCGGAATGTGGGGTTTGTGGCGCGGCATCTGGCGACGCTGCGCTCCCGGACGCATTACATTCGCTTCAAGCGCCGCGTCAGTGCGGTGCTGGAGCACCTGCCGCTGATCGGCAAGCCGCTGTACCGTCTGATTCTGCGGATCAAGCTGAATATGAAGTATGCCCTCTACGACAGCAGCACGATGTTTGAGGATATGGGCTTTTACTATTTCGGGCCGATCGACGGACACAATCTGCACGACCTGTCCGAGGCGCTGAAGGCAGCCAAGGCCGTGGAAAAGCCGGTGCTGCTGCATGTGGAGACCGTCAAGGGGAAGGGCTATGCCTATGCCGTGCGCCGGCCGGACCGCTACCACGGGGTCGGCGGATTCGATATCGACAGCGGGGAGACGCTGTCCGGCGGAGACTCCTTCTCCTCGGTGTTCGGGGAGGAGATGACGCGCCTTGCGGCGGAGGATCCGCGCATTTTTGCGCTGACGGCGGCCATGAAGGACGGTACCGGGCTGTCGCGGTTTGCGGAGCTCTTTCCCGAGCGGTTTGCGGATGTCGGGATTGCGGAGGAGCATGCGGTGACCTTTTCCTCGGGGATGGCGACCAAGGGCATGCTGCCGGTTTTTGCCGTGTATTCCACCTTCCTGCAGCGCTGCTACGACCAGATTCTGAACGATACCGCCATCATGAACAACCATATCGTGCTGGCCATCGACCGGGCGGGCATCGTGCCGGATGACGGCACGACGCACCAGGGGCTGTTCGATGTGGCTTTTTTACAGACCATCCCGCATACCACGGTGTATGCGCCGTCGGGCTTTGCCGAGCTGAGGCAGTGTCTTACGCAGGCGCTGTACCACACGGAGGGAATCGCCGCGGTGCGGTATCCGAAGGGCGGGGAGAGCGACGGAGCCGGGGATACGGCGGCGGACTATGCGCCGTACCGCTTTGAGGAGGATCCGGGCGCCGATATGCTGCTGATTACCTACGGCCGTCTGTACGGAGAGGTGTGCCGGGCGGTGCGGCAGCTGCGTGAGCGGGGGACGAGGGTATCGGTGCTCAAGCTGACACGCGTGTGCCCGATCGATCCCGTCTGCGTGACGCGGGCCGGGGCGTACCGCCGGGTGATTTTTGCGGAGGAGGGCACGCGCTGCGGCGGTGTCGGAGAGCATTTCGGAAGCCTGCTGCAGCAGCAGGGGCTGACGCCGGACTATACCGTGCGTGCGGTGGACGGCTTTATCCCCACCTGCAAGACGGCGGAGGGACTGCGGCTGGCCGGACTGGATGCCGAGAGCCTGGTGCGCCTGGTAAGCGGCGAGGAGGTCCGGACGGAGACGGAGAATGACTATGCCTGAGGGAAAACGGCGGCTGGATGTATGGCTGGTGCAGAACGGGCTGGCGGACAGCCGCGAAAAGGCGCAGGCGCTGATTGCAGAGGGGCGGATACGGGTCGGAGACCGGACCGTGAGGAAGGCCTCCTTTCCGGTGTCCGGTGAGGAGCCGATCGAACGCATCGGAGAGGCCCCGCGCTATGTGGGGCGCGGCGGCTACAAGCTGGAGGCGGCGCTGGAGCGGGCGGCGCGGCGGCTGGACGGGATGACGGCCCTGGATGTGGGGGCGTCCACCGGCGGGTTTACCCAGTGTATGCTGCGTTACGGCGCCGCGCGGGTGGTATCGGTGGATGTCGGCCGCGGGCAGCTGCACCCGTCGCTGCGGGAGGATCCGCGCGTATGCTGTATGGAATCGACGGATATCCGCCGCACGGAGGCGCTGCAGCCGGTGATGCCGGCAGGCGGGTTTGACTTTGCCTCCGTGGACGTGTCGTTTATCCCGCTGTCGCTGGTGCTGCCGGCCGCGGTGAGCCTTCTGAGGGAGGGCGCGGGGCTGGTGTGTCTCATCAAGCCGCAGTTTGAGGTGGGACGGAGCGCCGTCGGCAAGGGAGGGATCGTCCGGGATCTGCGGCAGCACCGCCGGATTCTGATGGAATATGCTGCGCGGTTTGCGGCGCTGCGGCTGTCGGCGGATTTTCTGATGCCGTCCCCCATCCGGGGCGGAGACGGCAACGGAGAATATCTGGCGTATCTGGAAAAATGCCCGGAGGGGCAGGAGGCACGCGGGCTGACGGCGGAGGAAATTGAGGCGGCGGTGGAGGCGATGAGCCGCACCGCACGGTAAAGGAGGATGCGCCGTGAAGGTGGCAATTATACCGGATTTTTGCGCGGAAAACCGCCGGGCCTACGGGCAGACGGTGGCCGACTGCCTGAGGCAGTACGGCGTGGAGGTCTGTGTGTCGCAGGGAGACCCCGAGGCGTGCATCCGCGGGACGGAGCTGACGATTGTGCTCGGCGGTGACGGCGCGATGCTGCGGGTGGCCAAGCTGACGGCCCCGCTCGGCAAGGCCATGCTCGGCATCAACTGCGGGCATCTCGGATTTATGACGGGGCTGGAGATGGATGAGCTTGCCCTGCTTTCCGAGCTGCCGAAGGGACGGTTTACGGTCGAGGAGCGGATGATGCTGAGCGTGCAGGCGGAGGGAGCCGAGGAGCTGCAGGCACTCAACGAGGTGGCCGTGACGCGCGGACAAACGGGGCATATTGCCCATCTGGAGGTGACCTGCGACGGGCGGCCGGTGGCCGGTTATCTGGCGGACGGGCTGCTGATCGCCACGCCCACCGGGTCTACGGCCTACTCACTGTCGGCGGGAGGGCCGGTGGTGGATCCCGCGGCCCGCTGCATGGTGCTGACGCCGCTGTGTCCGCATTCGCTCGAGGCGCGGCCGTATGTGCTGCACGAGCAGGCGCGGCTGACGGTGCGGGTTCCGTCCGGACGGGACAGGGTGTTCTGGTCGGTGGACGGCGAGGAGCCCCGGCCGCTGTCGGAGGGACAGCGGATCACGGTGAGCCGCAGTGACCGGACGGTGCGGCTGATTCATCTGAAGCCGTATTCCTTCTATGAGGTGCTGCACCGGAAGCTGATTGACCGGGCTTTGTATTGAATCGCGCGGAGCGTGAAACTATTCTATTTTTGGGGAAGACAGGAGGAGACAGCATGAAGGGCGATCGCCATCATTTGATTGTACAGCTGATCCGCACCTACGAAATCGATACGCAGGAGGAGCTGATGCGGCGGCTGCAGGAGAGCGGCGTGTCCGCAACGCAGGCCACCATTTCCCGCGATATCAAGGATCTGCGGATCGTGAAGGGGCAGGATGAAAACGGGAAATACCGCTATATGCTGCCGGAGGCGCGCAGCGAACGGGCGGAATACGGCCGGTTTCATTCGCTGCTGCCGGATGCGGTGGAGAAGGTGGACTATGCCGGGCACATGGTGGTGGTCAAATGTGCCGTCGGTATGGCGCAGGCCATCTGCGCCGTGCTCGACTCGATGAAGTGGGAGACCATTGTCGGCACGCTGGCGGGTGACGATACGATTTTCTGCGTGATGCGCACGGAGGAACAGGCCCGCGAGCTGACCGAGGAACTGAAAAAGCTGCTGTAAGGAGAACGACCCGTATGCTTTCCGGATTATACATTGAGAATATTGCGGTGATTGAGCGCGCGGAGCTGGAGTTCCACGCGGGCTTTAATGTGCTGACCGGCGAAACGGGCGCCGGAAAATCCATGATTATCGATGCACTGAATGCGGTGCTCGGGGAGCGGGTCAGCCGTGACCTGGTGCGCACGGGAACGGACGGGGCCCGCGTGACCGCCGTGTTTGAGGCGCTGCCGGAGGGTGTGCTGCGTGAGCTGGAGGAGGCGGGGTATGCGCCCGAGGAGGATGGCACCCTGCTCATCCAGCGCACGATTGCCGCCGACGGCAAGGGGCAAAGCCGCATCGGCGGGCGCCCTGCCACCGTGACCCTGCTGCGCGAGATCGGGCGTATGCTCGTGAATATGCACGGGCAGCACGAAAATCAGGCGCTGCTTGCGGTGGAGCGGCATCTGGAATATCTGGACCGGCTCGGGAATCTGGCGCCTCTGCGAGAGCGCTATGCCGAGAGCTACCACCGGTACTGTGCGCTGCGCCGCGAGCTGCGCCGACTCGATACCGACGAGGACGCCAAGCAGCGCCGGACGGAGCTTTTGCGCTTCCAGACCGACGAGATCGAGAGTGCGGCGCTGCAGCCGGGCGAGGAGGAGAGCCTGCGGCAGAGGCGCGACTTTTTCCGCAATTCTGAGCGGATTTTGTCGGCCCTGGAGCAGGCGCAGCAGGCGCTGTCCGGCGACGACGAGGAGGACGGGGCGGTGACCCGCGTCTCCGTCGGCGCGGAGGCGCTGTCGGCGGCTGCGGCGCTGTGGCAGGAGCTGGAGCCGCTGTCGGAGCGGGTGCAGGCGCTTTCCTACGAGCTGCAGGAATGCGGTGCGGAGCTGCGCACGGCGGCGGAGAATATGGGCTTTGACGGGGCGGAGCGCGACGAGGTGGAGGCGCGGCTGGCGCTGATCCGCCGGCTGACGACCAAGTACGGCGGCTCCGTTGAGGAGGTGCTGGCGTTTGCGGAGGCCTGCCGACAGGAGCTGTCCGGCATTGAGCACTCCGAGGAGCGGCAGAACGAGCTGATGCGGGAGCTGGATGCCGAGGAGGAGCAGATGCTGCGGCATGCGGAGGCGCTGACGCAGGCGCGGCGGCAGACGGCGCAGCAGTTTGAGCAGCGCGTGACCGCCGAGCTCGCCTTTCTGGATATGCCGCGGGTCACGCTGTCGGTGTCGATGGAGCCGACCGCTCTGACGGCCTCGGGCGCGGATCGGGTGGAGTTCCGTATATCCGCCAACCCCGGCGAGCCGCCGAAATCCATTGCCAAAATTGCGTCGGGCGGCGAGCTGTCGCGCATTATGCTGGCCATCAAATCCGTGATGGCGGATACCGATGACATCGACACGCTGGTGTTCGACGAGATCGATACGGGCATCAGCGGACGGGCGGCCCAGAAGGTCGGACTCAAGCTGCGGGAGACCGCCTCCTCGTCCGTGCGGGCGCGGCAGATTCTCTGCGTGACCCATCTGGCACAGATTGCGGCCATGGGGCATTACTACCTGCTGATCGAAAAGCAGGTGCGGGACGGCCGCACGTATACCGAGGTCCGGCCGCTCGACCGCGAGGGGCGGCGGCGTGAGCTGGCGCGCATCATCAGCGGCGAGGTGACCGAGGCGAGCCTGCAGGCGGCGGAGGAGATGCTGCACAAGGCGGAGTGACGAAAAAGACAAATGTAGCGACATTTCCGACCTTGCACGGACAGAGGCTTTCCCCTATAATAAGCATGGAAACCGAGTCGTTTTTGGGAGATTCTGTCGAAAATCGGATAAAAAATCGGTGGAAGGAGTCATGAACTATGCTGTTGAAAAATGCAAAGGTGTATAATGAGGTGTTTGAGCCGGTGGAGGCGGATGTTGCGGTCGAGGGCGAGCGCATCCATGCCATCGGAAACGGAATCGGCGCGTCCGGAGAGGTGTATGACCTGACGGGCTGCACGCTGATTCCCGGACTGATCGATATGCATATTCACGGCTGCGCCGGCAGCGATACGGGCGATGCCACGCCCGAGGCGCTTGAGGCGATGTCCGAGTGCCTGGTGCAGCGCGGTGTGACGTCGTTCTGCCCGACCTCCATGACGCTGTCGTTTGAGGAGCTGCAGAAGATTTTCGCCAACGTGGCGGAGATGAAGGACAAGGTCGGCGGTGCGTATATTCAGGGCATCAACATGGAGGGCCCCTATATTGCCATGTCGAAGAAGGGCGCGCAGAACGGCCAGTATGTCCGCAACCCGGACAAGGACGAGTTCCGCCGGCTGTACGACGGTTGCGGCGGCATCATCAAGGTGGTGGATATTGCGCCGGAGTGTGACGGGGCCGAGGAGTTTGTCCATGAGGTGCAGCCGTATTGCCCGGTGTCCATCGCGCATACGGCCGCGGGCTACGACGAGGCGGTCAAGGCGATTGAGTGGGGTGTGCGCCACACGACGCACCTGTACAATGCGCAGAGCGGCCTGACTCACCGGGCCCCCGGCGTGGTCGGTGCGGTGTTCGACAACGCCGAGCGCTGCGGCATGCGCGCGGAGCTGATCTGTGACGGGTTCCACATCCATCCGGCAGCCCTGCGGATTGCGTTCAAGCAGCTTGGGGAGGACGGCTCGGTCATCATCAGCGATTCGATGCGCGCGGCCGGCCATACGGACGGCGAGTATGATCTCGGCGGCCAGACGGTCTATGTCAAGGACGGAAAGGCGCTGCTGGCGGACGGGACGATTGCCGCCTCCACCTCCAACGTCTATGAGGAGCTGAAAAATGTCATCCGCTTCGGCATTCCGATGAAGCAGGCCGTTAAATCGGCTACGATCAACCCGGCCAAGGCCATCCGTGTCGATCACGAGACCGGCTCGATCGCCATCGGCAAGTATGCCGACCTGCTGGTGCTCGACAGCGAGACGCTGGAGATCCGGTTGGTGGTCGTCAAGGGTCAGGTCAAGGTCAACCGCCTGTAAGCTCGGCCCTTCGGTACGCTATACGGAGCCTGTTCTGTCGGTGAAAATTTCGGGAAATTCCCGAAAAGCACTTGACGGGACAGGCTCCTTCTGTTATAATGCTATTTGGCTTTTTCTGTATGAAACCGTATGAGAAAAAGACTATATCCTTGTCCCTTTCCGAGTAAGGGGACCATAAGACCATAAGGAGGTGCCTGTAATGCCCACAGTAAAAGGTTCGTATGAAGCGGTTCTGATCTTCTCCGTGACCCTCGGTGAGGAAGGTGTGGCCGCCATCAAGCAGAAGTTCGCGGATCTGATTGCCCAGAACGCGGAGGCCGGAGACATCGACGATTGGGGAAAGCGCCGCTTGGCGTATCCGATCAACGACGAGACCGAAGGCTATTATGTTCTGTACAACTTTGTCGGCGGCCCGGAGTTCCCGGCGGAGCTGGAGCGTATTGCCAAGATCACGGACGGCGTGCTGCGCGCGATGACCGTCCGTAAGGACAAGAAGTAAGAGGAGGCTGTCGCAATGAATGTGGTATGCTTACTCGGTCGTCTGACGGCGGATCCGGAGCTCCGGCATACGCCGAATCAGGTGGCGGTGACGAATTTCTCGCTGGCGGTGGACCGTCGATTCGTTTCACAGGGTCAGGAGCGCCAAACGGATTTTATCAACATCGTTGCATGGCGTCAGACCGCGGAATTCGTGACGAAATATTTCCGCAAAGGACAGCGTATGGCGGTGCAGGGCTCCCTGCAGACCCGCCAGTACACCGACAAGGACGGCAACAAGCGCACGGCGTTTGACGTTGTGGCGGACAATGTGTATTTTGCCGAGTCCAAGTCGGCGGGCGGTAACGGCGGCCATACGGGATACGATTCCCAGATCCCGCCGTATGCCGAACCGGCTCCCGCTTTTTCGACGGCGGCTCCGACGGATTTTGAAGAAATCCCCGGGGACGATGAACTGCCGTTCTGAGAAGCGGAGCCACTTGAAAGAACATGAAAAAGGAGGCCTGTTGTCATGGCTGAACATGCTGAAAGAGCTGAGCGTCCGGCGCCCCGTGGGGCCCGCAAGGGACGCCGCAAGGTTTGCAGCTTCTGCGTGGATAAGGTGGACTACATCGATTACAAGGACGTGGCTCGTCTGCGCCGCTATATGTCTGAGCGCGCGAAGATCCTGCCCCGCCGTGTGACCGGTACCTGCGCCGCGCACCAGCGTGAGCTGACGGTTGCGATCAAGCGCGCCCGTCAGATTGCCCTGCTGCCGTATGTGTCCGACTAAGGGACGGCATACAAGCGTAATGTGAGAAAAGGCCTGCCGCAAATGCGGCAGGCCTTTTGAGCGTGTCAAAAAACTCTGTTTTTGACACGCTCGGAGGCTGTCTGAAAG
>URYX01000057.1 GCA_900552225.1 uncultured Oscillospiraceae bacterium
GCTGATTCTTTTGCCGATTGCGGCGGCGGTGTACCTGAGCTTTACGGACTACAACGTGTTCGGCCGGCCGGAGTTTTCGGGCTTTTCCAATTATATCCGCCTGTTTTCCGGCGACGACGTGTTTTACATATCGGTCAAGAATACGTTTCTGTTTGCCCTGATCACCGGGCCGCTCGGCTATGTGCTCTGCTTTTTTGTGGCGTGGCTCATCAATGAGTGCCCGAAGCGGATACGCTCGCTGCTGACCCTGGTGTTCTACTCACCGACGCTGGCGTCCTCCGCCTATTTTGTGTGGCAGTTCGTGTTCAGCGGCGATTCCTACGGTGTGGTCAACAGCGTGCTGATGAAGCTCGGCGTGATCTACGAGCCGATTCAGTGGCTGAGCGATGCACGCTACAGTCTCGGCATTCTGATGATTGTACAGCTGTGGATGAGCCTCGGCACCAGCTTCCTGGCCTTTATCGCCGGCTTCAAATCCGTCAGCCCGAGCCTGTACGAGGCGGCGGACATCGACGGTATCCGCAACCGATACCAGGAGCTTTTGTACATCACGCTGCCGATTATGAAGCCGCAGCTGCTGTTCAGTGCCATCATGCAGATTTCCGCTTCGTTTTCGGTGAGCACCATTTCCATGCAGCTCTGCGGATTCCCGAGCACGAAATATTCCGCGCACACGATTGTGCTGCACATTCTCGACTACGGCAACGTGAAATTTGAGATGGGCTATGCCTGTACGATCGCCGTGGTGCTGTTTGTCATTCTGCTGGTCATCAAGGCGCTGGTGGACCGGCTGCTGTCGCTGCTGAAATCGGAGTGAGGAGGGGAGCGCATGCTCGGAAAAGGAACACATATTTCCGTCCGCAACCGCCGGGCCTCCCGCACCCGGTTCGGCACACTGATGATCTTTCTGTTTCTCGGGCTGCTCGGGGCGTTCATGTTTCTGCCGCTGTTGTACAGCATCCTGAATGCCTTCAAGCCGCTGGAGGAAATTTACATGTATCCGCCGCGTTTCTTTGTGCGCAATCCGACGACGGAGAATTTCTCGCTGCTGCTGAAGCTGACGGCGAATCTGTGGGTGCCGTTCAGCCGCTATGTCTTTAACAGCGTGTTTGTGACGGCGGCGTGTACGGTCGGACACACGGTGGTGGCCTCGATGGTGGCTTATCCGCTGGCCAAGTTTCCCCATCTGCGGCTGCAGGGGGTGTTCCGTGTGGTCGTGCTGTCGCTGCTGTTCAGCTCGACCGTGCTGTGGATTCCGCAGTTCATCCTTCTGTCGCGGCTGCATCTGGTCAACACGGTGTGGGTGTTTATTTTGCCGGCCCTCCCCTCGGCGGTGGGCGTGTTCCTGATGAAGCAGTTTATGGAGCAGATTCCGTTTGTGCTCGTGGAATCGGCGCTGATCGACGGCGCCAGCCATTGGCGCACCTTCTGGCAGATCGTGATGCCGCAGGTCAAGCCCGCGTGGCTGACGCTGACGGTATTTGCCTTCCAGGCCTCCTGGAATCAGGCCTCCGGAGGGTTAGTATACGACGAGCAGCGCAAGCTGCTCAGCGATGCCATTGCGCAGATTATGGCGGGCGGCTATTCCCGTGTGGGGCCGTCGATGGCGGGGACCGTGATGATGCTGATCCCGCCGATCCTGCTGTTTCTGTTTACGCAAAATCAGGTCATTGAGACCATGGCCTATTCCGGCATCAAGGAATAGACAGTCCCTCGGAGGAAAGGAGGAGCGCCTGTGCGATACGGGAGAATCGGCCGTCTGGCGGCGGCACTGGGAATGGCGGCCGTTTTTGCGCTGAGCCTGTCGGTGAGCGCGGCGGAGAACGACGGCTACTGCTATAACCGCTACGGCGAGTCGGTTCCGGCACCGGAGAGCTACCGGACGGAGAGCGTGGTGTACGGAAGCAGCCTGGAGGGCGGCTTCGGAATGGCGGACGATCTGTTCGCCTACCGGGATCGCCTGTATGTGCTCAATCAGAAAACGGGAAGCATTCTGGTGTTTGACCGGGAGCTGCAGCCGCTCGGCACCTTTCCCGTGACGCAGAACGGGCAGGAGCTGCCGCTGATCGATGCCTCTGGACTGTTCTTCTGGGAGCATGACGGGGAGACCTCGCTGTATATTGCGGATACGCTCGGGAAACGGATTCTGTACACCGATGCCGAGGGGCGCGTGATCGGCTCCATCGGCAAGCCGGATTCGGAGCTTTTCCCCCAGGAGCTGGACTTTGTGCCGACCAAGGTGGTGGTCGGCGGCGACGGCACGATTTACGCCATTTGCCGCGGCGTCTATAAAGGGGCGGCCACCTTCTCGCAGAGCGGCGAATTTCTCGGCTTTTACGGCAGCAACCGCATTGAGGTGACGGCGGCGGTGCTGCTCGAATACTGGTGGAAAAGCCTGCTGAACGAAACACAGGTCGGACGGATGCAGAATTCCGTGCCGATTGAATATACCAACTTTTGCATCGATACACAGGGCTTCATCTATACCTGTACCCGCGTGACCGACAATTCCACCGGGGAGCTGAAGCGCATGAATGCCAAGAGCGTCAACGTGTTTCCGGACGGCAACTTCGGAGATTTGGAGGACGCGTGGCTCAAAAGCACGCATCTGGATACCGCCTTTGTGGATGTGGCGCTGATGCGCGACGGGATTCTGACGGCTCTGGATACCCAACGGGGGCGGGTGTTCCTCTATGACAAGGAGGGCAATCTGCTGACAGTGTTCGGCAATACCGGCAGCTTTGTCGGAAACTTCCGGACACCGAGCGCCGTGGAATGCATCGGAGAGGACATTTACGTGCTGGATCCCTATAAGGACTGCCTGGTGCGCCTCTCTCCGACACGCTACGGCAAAACGCTGCTGAATGCCGCCGTGCTGTACCAGGAGGGGCGGTACGAGGAGGCGCTGACGGACTGGTACGACGTGCTGCAGAGAAACGGCAACTACGAAACGGCCTATACGGGAATCGGCAAGGCCCTGATGGGAACCGGCCGGTATGAGGAGGCCATGGAGTACTTCCGCCTCGGGGAGGACCGCGAAAGCTATTCGCAGGCCTACGAGGAGGTGCGCAAGCAGCGTATGGCGGGACTCACCGTGCCGCTCATTGTGGGGCTGCTGGTGCTGTTTGTGCTGTCGCGCCTGTATGCGTATTTTTGGAAGGGACGGCCGACGGAATGCGATCTGCGTACCTGCGGCTTCGGGCGCTGCGTGGGAACGACGCTGTTTCATCCGGTGAGCGGCTTTACGGCGCTGCTCGGAAGAATCGGCGGCCGCCGGGCGCTGCGGATGGCCTACGGCAGTGTGGTCGCCGCGTTTCTGACGGCGGTTTTGGTGCGGCAGGCCACCGGCTTCATTTTCAACCCGTATCCGACGGATCGGCTCAACGTGTGGATTTTGCTGGCGGCGGTGGTGGTGGTCTACGCCGCGTTTACCGTGTCCAACCGTCTGGTGTGCACGCTGTTCAACGGCAACGGCAGCATGACGGAGATCCGCTTTGTGACGGGGCTTTCGCTGTGGCCGGCCATGCTGGTGCTCTGGCTGCGCACGGCGCTCAGCACCTGCCTGATTGCGGATGAACAGGTGTTTTTGGACCTGCTGACGGCGGTCGGAATTCTGTGGTCGCTCGGTATGCTGCTGTCGGGTCTGTGTGTGATCCATGAGTATTCCCCGAAGCAGGCGCTGCTGTCGGTGATTTTCACGCTGATCGGTATGGCAATCATGGCGTTTATCGCGCTGCTGGTATGGGCGCTGTATCGGCAGATCGGCGCGTTTGCGGAGAGTATTCTGCACGAATTCAGTTATATGAACCGATGAGGAGGGAGCCTATGAAACGGAAGGCATGGGGCAGAGGGCTGCTGCTGACGGCAGCCGCCGCGGTGGCCGCCGGGATGCTGCTGGCCGGTGCGGCCGATGCTCCCGCCCCGGAGGCACCGCAGGGGGAGCCGCTGACCGGAGAGGGCTTCCGGACGGTGGCGCAGGACGGGCACCTGACGCTGTCCTGCGATCCCGCTACGGGATGCTTTACGGTGGAGGATGCGCTCTCCGGCCGGGTATGGTACAGCAACCCGCCGCGCGCGGCGGAGGACGAGGTGGCCAAGGGCTCCTACCGCCCGCGGATGCTGTCGCAGCTGATTCTGACGGTGGCCGACGCCAACGGTGAAATCGACACCTCCTGCAGCAGTTACGGCTACAGCGTGCTGGAGCACGGTCTGGCGGCCTATCGCCTCCCGCAGGGGGTGCGGCTGGAATACAGCTTTCCCGAGGCCGGCCTGACGGTACCGCTGCAGGTGACGCTGCAGGACGGCCGCCTGCTGGCGGAGATCGACTATACCGCCGTGCGCGAGACGGGGGAGAGCCGGCTGCTTGAGATTGCCGTGCTGCCGTTTTTCGGCTGCGCCTCTCCGGAGGATGAGGGCTATTGGCTGCTGCCGGACGGCTCCGGGGCCACGGTCAATTTTCACAACGGTAAGGAGTCCTTCGGGCAGTACCGCAAGGATGTGTACGGAGACGATGCCTACAGCGAAAGTCAGTTTATGGTGAAAAACGGGGAGCCGATTCACCTGCCGGTGTTCGGGGCCTGCTACCGCAGTGAGAATCGGAGCGACGGCTTTTTGGCCGTCATCGAAAGCGGAGCGGCCGATGCGGCGGTCTGCCTGGATCCCGGGGGACTGAAATCGAGCTATACCAATGCCTATTTCAACTTTACCTATCGGGAGCATCAGAAGACCACGGCGCTCGACCGTACCTATGCCGAGGTCAGCTATGAGCTGCTGGCGACGGAGCGTGTGCCGACCGAGCGGGTGAGCCTGAGCGTGGAGTTTCTGACGGAGAATGCCGAGTACGCGGCGATGGCGGCTTGTCTGCGCGAGCGCCTGCGGGCGGCGGGAGCCCGGGAGGAATACCGGGAGAATCCCGTGGTGCTGGATGTCTGCAATACCGTGACCAAAACAGGCTATACGCTCGGTATCCCGCATACCAAGTCCTACAGCATCACGGACTTTGAGACGACCGCTTCGATCCTGAGTACGTTTGAGGGGGCCGCAGCCGAGCTGCGGCTGCTCGGCTGGGAGCGGGAGGGCGCCCTGGAAAGTACGATCCATACCGCCTACCGTCCGGCATCGTCGGCAGGCGGCGAGGCGGGCCTTGACGCGCTGCTGACGCAGGCGCGGGAGCAGGGAGCGCGGGTGTATCTGAACGCCGAGCTCTCCCGGTTCCAAAGCGGCCGCCTCGGCTATATGTCATTCTGGGACAGCGCCAAGAGCATCACCGACAAGACGCTGCGGCTGCTGCCCTACCGGCGCAGCACGCTGGCGCAGGATACCTCCGCGGCGCCGTCCTATCTGCTGCGGGCGGAAAAGCTGCTTCCGACAGCGGAAAAGCTCGCGGAAAGCTGGCCGGAGACGGCGGATGGCGTAGCGCTGAGCAGTCTTTCGCACGCGCCCTACAGCGATTTCCGCAGCCCCTATTACGATAAGGAGCGGACCGCGGCGGCGATGGCCGCGGCCCTGCGCGGGACGGCGCAGACGCGCCGCGTCTATGCGCAGGCACCGGATTGGTTCGCGGTACCGTATCTGTCGGTGGCGGCGGACCTGCCGCGCGACAGCAGCCGGTTTGACCTGTTCGATGCATCGGTCCCGTTTCTGCAGCTGACGCTGCGCGGGTTTATGACCGTGTCCTCGACCTCTCTGAATCTGAACGGTGACCCGGAATACGTGCTGCTCAAGGCGATCGAGTCGGGCTCCGCACTGCAGTTTTCCTTTGTGGGGGACTACCGGGAGCTTTCCTCGACCTCGCTCAACACCCTGTACGGGGCCTCCTGGTCGCTGTGGCGCGACGAGGCGGCGGACTATTTCCTCCGCCGGCAGGAGGCGCTGCGGGGACTGGATACGCAGGAGATTATCGGGCATACGGTGCCGGCGGACGGAATCGCCGTCACGACCTTTGCAAACGGAGAGAGGATTCTCGTCAATTATACCGGAAGGGCATGGGAGTTCGCCGGGCAGACGGTGGCTCCGATGAGCTATCTCCGCATTGCGGGAGGAGGGACGGAGGTATGAAAACACCCAAAAAGGGACTTTCGCTGGCCGCCCGGCAGGGCCTGACCGGTCTCAGCTTTATCGCACCGTGGATAATCGGGGTGACGGTGTTCTTTTTGGTCCCGCTTGGGAACACGCTGCGGTATATGTTCGGGGATATTCAGCTGGGAGTCGGTCAGGTGGTCTACCGCTTTACGGGCCTCGAAAATATCCGGGAGATGTTTTTCCGCAACCCGAAAAACGGACGCATGATTCTCGAAAATCTCGGCACCTCCGTCGGAACGACGCTGCTCGTGCTGGTATTTTCGCTGTTTGCGGCGCTGCTGCTGAATCAGAGGTTCCGCGGACGCGCCGTGGTGAGAGCGCTGTTCGCGCTGCCGATTATTGTGTCCTCCGGGGTGCTGCTGCAGGTGTTTAAGCAGGATCTGTTTGCCCAGAGCATGACGGCGGAGGCAGGCAGCATTTTCCGGAGCAGTGCGCTGGAGGAGACGCTGACAGGACTCGGGTTCGGCTATGAGGCGGTGTCCTTTGTGACCGGCATGGTGGATCAGATCATGGATATCATCTGGAAATCCGGTGTGCAGATTCTCCTGTTTCTGGCGGGACTGCAGGCGGTTCCCTCCGCCTTGTATGAGGTCTCCTCGGTGGAGGGGGCCACGGCCTGGCAGACATTCTGGAAAATCACCTTTCCGCTGCTGATGCCCTATCTAGTGCTGAATACCATCTATACCGTCATCGATGCTTTTACTTTTTACGATAATCCCGTGATGACGGAGATGATTTCTCTGTTCCGGGAGATGAAATACGGGTGGGCCTCCGTGCTGTCCATGGCCTACTCTCTGGTCGTATTCCTGATGATCGGCCTGGTGTTCTGGATCTTTTCGCGCTTCCGCCTCTATACCGAGAAATAACGGGAACGGCCGGAGACTAAGGAGGAACGGTATGCTGGATTGACCCAAGGATTTGAAACGGCAGCGGCGGCGTGAACGGTTGATTGCCCGTGTGGTGTGGCCGACGGCGCGTGCGGTGATTCTGTTCGGAATCTGCTTTCTGCTTCTGTATCCCCTGCTGTATATGTTCGTCAGCGCCTTCCGGGCCCGGGAGGATCTCTATAACCCGTCCGTGATCTGGATTACGCGTCACTGGACGCTCGAGCACATGAAAACGCTGACCGAGCTGATCGATTATCCCCGCACGCTGCTGAATACGGTGAGCATCAGCGTGGGCAGCGCCCTGCTGCAGACCTTTGTCTGCGCCCTGGCCGGATACGGCTTTGCCCGGTTCCGCTTCAGGGGCAAGGGGCTGCTGTTTGCACTGGCAGTGTTCACCATCATTGTGCCGCAGTATGCGATCGTCAATTCGCTGTTTATGACCTTCCGCTTTTTCCATATTCCCCTGTACTCGCTGTTCGGCGGAACGGTCAACCTCATCAATACGCCGATGGCCTTCTGGATGCAGGCACTGCTCGGCATGGGACTGCGCTCGGGGCTGTTTATTTTCATCTATCGTCAGTTTTTTCGCGGCATGCCGGCCGAGCTCGAAAATGCCGCGCTGATCGACGGCTGCAACCCGTGGCAGACCTATTTTCGCGTGATGCTGCCGAATGCCGTCATGGTCATGGTGACGGTGTTCATGTTCTCGCTGGTGTGGCACTGGAACGACACCTATACCACCGGCATTCTGGCACCGAAGTTGAAAACACTGTCCACCGCGATTGCCGATCTGAAAATCGAGGTGTTCCGCCTCAAGGACGGCGGCGACACCAACCCCATGCTCAATCAGGTGCGGATGCAGGCGGGAGCATTGCTGTCCATTGCTCCGATGCTGCTCGTGTTCCTGTTCGGGCAAAAGACCTTCACCGAGAGCGTGGAGCGTACCGGTATTGTGGGCTGACAAGGGCCGATTATTATCTTCGGGTTCGGGGGCTGCGGCCCTGAATACAGTATAAAAAAACGGCGAGACTCGCCGGAAAGAGAGGAATATCTATGCAAACATTCAAACGAGGAATGCTGCTGCTTTTGGCGATGATCCTGCTGTTGTCCGTGTGCGTCGGCTGCAGCGGGACGGAGGATGTCAGCGCGCCGGACGGCTCTGAGGCCTCGGGAGGGGCCACCACCGTCCGCACCGCTCCGACACAGCTGCGGGATCTGACCTCCGGCGGTACGGGGGAGGAAACAGTCGGGTTTGAGAAAAAAGAGCTGAGCAATACCGACGTCACGCTGTTCCTGCCCTACGAGCCGGGCGACGCGGTCAAGCGGCAGATTGCGGCCTATGAGAGCCGCTACAACGCCAAGGTGTTGTTGGAAAGCTGTCTGTGGGACCAGCGGTATACCCGGCTGGCGACGCTGATTCAGAGCGGCGATGCTCCGGATGTGGTCAGTGTGGTATACAGCGATATGCCGACCATGGCGGTGAAAAATCTGTTGCAGCCGATTGACGGCTATACAGACCTTGAGAATGCGGTGTACGATCAGAGCTCCAATGACGGGGTGTATTCCTTAAACGGCAAGCATTACGCGCTGACGACCCGTGCGGTTCCCTACGGCATCTATTACAATGAGAGCATGTTCAAGCGCAACGGCGTCAAAACGCCGGGCGAATACTACCGCGAGGGCACATGGAGCTGGGAGAATTTCCGCAAGGCGGCCCTTGAGATGAGCGAGGACACCGACAACGACGGAATCAACGATATCTTCGGCTTCGGCACCTGGAAGGATGATATTTTCGTCATCGCCAACGGCGTCGATATGATCACGATAGAAAACGGCCGGCCGAAGCTGAATATCAACGATGCCCGTGTGACCGAGGGCCTGCAGTTCTTCCAGGATATGTTCTATACCGATCATTCGATTCAGAAGGCGCACTGGGACTGGAAGGAGGGCTTCCGCAACCGGAAGGTAGCCATGGTGTTTGAGGGCTGGACGTACCAGACGCAGCTGCTGTATGAGGAGGGCTTCACGGACAATATCGGGATTGTCCCGTTCCCGATGGGCCCGAGTGCCGGAGACAAGCAGGTCAACTATACCGCCAATACCGGCTTCGGTATCTGCCAGGGCAGCGGCAACCCGGAGGGTGCGGCGGCCTTCATCGAGGAGTACCTGACGGAGGCCTGCAAGAATACGCTCAACGGGGTCAATCTGTCCCATCTGACGGAGGAGCAGTTTGAAATGGCCAGGCTCATGGTGACGCAGGACAGCATTCTGCCGCGCAGCACCGGCTACGGCGAGTTCTTCAACTATTTTGTCAATATCACCGACCAGCTGCGCGACGGCAAGCCGGTGGGAACGATCCTGCAGCGGTTTGCCCCCGAGCTGCAGAACGAGATCGATGCCACGATGGGATCGGATGCGGGATAAACGGAGGATGCTATGAGACAATGGAGAAAGGTGCTGTGTCTGATGCTGACACTTTTCCTGCTGACGAGCGCAGCAGCCTGTGCAGGAGGAGGGGACGGCTCCGGTCTCTCCTCCGAGGCATCGGGCGGCCCGTCCTCGGACACCTCGGAGCCCTTCGATGACGGCCCGTCCGGGGCGGATCCGTCGGAGGTCAATCCGGTCATCAAGCTGTCGGAAAAGCCGCAGAAGCCGTGGTTGGACCCGGCAAGCTACAGCATGTACG
>URYX01000058.1 GCA_900552225.1 uncultured Oscillospiraceae bacterium
AAAAACGGCAGAAAAGCAATGTCAGAGGGTATCCAGCAGGCGCATATCGTCGTCGGAGATGACGAAATCCAACGCAATATTTTCGCGGATGCGCTGCGGATGGGTGGATTTCGGAATGACGGTGGCTCCGTGCTGCAGACACCAGCGGATGCAGAGCTGTGCCACGGTGACGCCGTATTTTTCCGCGATGGCGGGGAGCTCCGGCTGCCGGAATACGCGGCCGGTGCCGAGCGGGGAATAGGCCATGAGGTGCAGCCCGTTTTGGCGGGCAAAATCCGCCGATTCCTGCTCACGGTAGCCGATGAAATAGGCCAGCTGGTTGACGGCGGGGACGACGCTGCCGCGATCCAGAATCGGCTGCAGATGCTGCCTCGCAAAATTGGAAACGCCGATGGCGCGGGCGCGTCCGTCGCGGTACAGCTCCTCCATGGCCCTCCATGAGGCCACGTTCCCCTCGGTGCAGTCCGCCCCCACCTGATCCCACGGCCACGGCGCGTGGATCAGATAGAGATCGACGTAATCGAGCCCGAGTGCCTCCAGCGACTGCTCAAAGGCGCGGTGCGCCTCGTCATAGCCCTTGATTTCGGCGGGGAGCTTGGTGACCACAAACAGCTCCTCCCGCGGAAGGCCGGAGGCGCGGATGGCCCGGCCGACCGAGCACTCGTTGCCGTAGGCCGCGGCGGTATCGATGAGACGGACACCGAACGACAGCGCGGCGGAGACGGCTTCCTCGGTCACCTCCGTATCCGGCATCTGCCACGTGCCGAGCCCGACCCTCGGAATGGCGGCCCCGGTGTTCAATGAAACGGTCTCCTGCAGAACGGACATAACAGACACATCCCTTCGACGTTTTTGAGAAAACGTTTTCTATGAATCAGCATAGCATCGGAGTACGGGGTTTGTCAAGGAAAATCGGAGAAAAAGCACCGAAAAAGCGGGGAATGCGCGGCCGATTTAGACATTGCAGCAAAAATGACCGGGGCCTTTAGGCGGAAAAGATAAAATTCCCGTCAGATTGTGTGCTTTTCTTTATTGACAAAACGCGCTGTCATAAGGTAAAATAAATCTGATTTCGGATTTTTCGGAGAGAAGACGGAAGGAGGTTTTCAGACGATGAACGGAATAGGTTTTTTGGCGGCAAAAGTGGCCGAAACGGAAGTGCCGAACTGGCTGGTTGTTGTGATGGGAATGGGCATTGTGTTTGTGGCCTTGATCGCACTGGTACTGATTTGCACGTTGTTCGGAGCGATTTTCCGTCGGGTGAACGCGAAGAAACAGGCGGCTGCCGCGCAGACTGCCGTACAGACGGAGACTCCCGCGGAGGTAATTCCGAACCGGCAGGAGCTGGTAGCGGCGATTGCGGCGGTGCTGGCGGAGGAACTGGGAACAGATGTCGCCAAGCTGCGGATTTTGTCCATTCGCCGCCGATAAGCGGCACACACAGCATCCGGAGCTTTCCGGAAATATGAGAAGAAATGAGGAACTGGCAATGAAAAAATATCGTGTCAATGTCAACGGCGTAGAATATGAAGTAGCGGTAGAGGCGCTCGGTGAGGGCGAGGTTGCGGCGGCTCCCGCTCCTGCGGCGGCTGCGGCTCCGGCTCCTGCTCCCGCACCCGTGGCGGCTCCGGCGGCGGTGCCGGCCGGCGGCGAGAAGATTGCGGCTCCGATGCCCGGTACCATCCTGGCCGTGAACGTGGCGGTGGGCGATACGGTGGAAAAGGGCACCGTGCTGATGGTGCTGGAAGCCATGAAAATGGAGAACGAGATCATGGCCCCCTGCAGCGGTAAGGTGACCTTTGTCGGCGTGACGAAGGGCCAGTCGGTCAACACCGGCGCTCCGCTGTGCACGATTGAATAAGCCGGAAGGAGAAGACCGGTATGGATGCAATCACCAATTTTCTGAAACAGACAGGCTTCAGCCTGCTGGCCGACAATTTTTGGGTGCTCGTGATGATCGCCATCGCCTGCCTTCTGGCGTGGCTGGCCATCGTCAAGAAGTTTGAACCGCTGCTGCTGCTGCCGATCGCGTTCGGCATGCTGCTGACGAACCTCCCCGGGGCGGAGATGTACCATGAGGAGCTGTTCGCGGGCGGCCATGTGCAGTGGAGCCTGTTCGGCGGCGCCACGGTCGTGAATACGGCCGACCTGGAGTATGCCGATCGCTATCTGGTGCTGGAGTCCGGCGATGTGGTTCTCAACAACGGCATGAGCTATACGCTGCTCGGCCACGTGTCTGGCACGTCCTTTGACAAGGACATGCAGATCAACGAGAAGGGACAGGTCGTGGACGAGAACGGAACCGTCTCGGCTGAAAGCGTGAACGTGGTCGTGGAGGCGGCGGGACTTGTCACGCGCGACGGAGTGCTGTACAGCGGCGAACAGGTGGTCGCACGGCAGGCACGCACCATCTCCGCAGGCCTGCTCGACTATCTCTATCTCGGCGTGAAGCTGGGCATTTACCCCTGCCTGATTTTCTTCGGTGTCGGTGCCATGACCGATTTCGGCCCGCTGATTGCCAACCCCAAGAGCCTGCTGCTCGGCGCGGCGGCGCAGCTCGGTATTTTTGTGACGTTCCTCGGTGCGCGTGCTCTGGGCTTCAGCTGCCTTGAGGCCAGCTCCATCGGTATTATCGGAGGAGCGGACGGCCCGACGGCCATTTATGTGACCTCCAAGCTGGCTCCGTGGCTGCTCGGCCCGATTGCCGTGGCCGCCTATTCCTATATGGCGCTGGTCCCGGTCATTCAGCCGCCGATTATGAAGCTGCTGACCACCAAGCGTGAGCGGCAGATTGTGATGAAGGAGCTGCGTCCGGTTTCGCATACGGAAAAGGTGCTGTTCCCGTTTGTCGTGACCATTTTCGTGACGCTGCTGGTGCCGTCGGCCGGCCCGCTGGTCGGTGCGCTGATGCTCGGCAACCTGTTCCGCGAGAGCGGCGTGACCGAGCGTCTGAGCAAGACGGTGCAGAACGAGCTGATGAACATCGTGACGATCTTCCTCGGCGTGACGGTGGGCGCGACGGCGACGGCCTCCACCTTCCTCGCGTGGGATACGCTGAAGATCATCGGTCTCGGCGTGGTCGCGTTCAGTCTCGGCACTGCGGGCGGCGTGCTGCTGGCGAAGCTCATGAACCTGTTCCTCAAGAACAAGATCAATCCGCTGATCGGCTCGGCCGGGGTGTCGGCGGTTCCGATGGCGGCCCGTGTATCGCAGGTGGTCGGCCAGAAGGAGAATCCGGGCAACTTCCTGCTGATGCATGCAATGGGCCCGAACGTGGCGGGCGTGATCGGTTCGGCGGTAGCCGCCGGTGTGCTGATCGCTCTGTTCGGTTGAAAGGGGTAGTGAAAAATGGCGAAGAACCCTTTACAGATTACAGATACTATTCTGCGCGACGCGCACCAGTCGCAGGCAGCCACGCGGATGCGTCTCGAGGAGATGCTTCCCGCGTGCGCCACGCTCGACAGCCTCGGCTACTGGTCGGTGGAGTGCTGGGGCGGCGCGACGTTTGACGCGTGTATGCGGTTTTTGAACGAGGACCCGTGGGAGCGCCTGCGGGCCCTGCGTGAGGCCATGCCGCATACCAAGCTGCAGATGCTGCTGCGCGGGCAGAACCTGCTCGGCTATAAGCATTATGCGGACGACGTGGTGGATGAGTTCTGCAAGAAGTCCATCGAAAACGGCATTGATGTCGTGCGTATTTTCGACGCGCTGAACGATCCCCGCAATATGGAGCAGGCGATGAAGTCCGTCAAAAAGTACGGCGGCATCTGCGAGGCGGCCATCAGCTATACCACCAGCCCTGTGCACAGCGAGGACTATTTCGTGGAGCTCGCGGCCAAGCTCGAGAAGATGGGCGCAGACGTGATCTGCATCAAGGACATGGCCAACCTGCTGCTGCCCTACGATGCCTATTCGCTGGTCAAGAAAATGAAGCAGAATGTCCGTGTGCCGATTCATCTGCATACGCACAACACGACCGGTACCGGTGCCATGACCTATCTGATGGCGGCGCAGGCGGGTGTGGATATCATTGACTGTGCCCTGTCTCCTCTGGCGGGCGGTACGTCGCAGCCGGCCACCGAGTCGATGGTGGCAACCTTCCGCGGAACCGACCGCGATACCGGGCTGGATCTCGGAAAGCTCAATGAGGCGGCGGTTCACTTCCGCAAGGTGGCGGCCCGTCTCAAGGCGGACGGCATCCTGGACCCGAAGGTGCTGAACGTGGATCCGAGAACGCTGCTGTACCAGGTGCCGGGCGGCATGCTCTCCAACCTGATTTCTCAGCTGAAGCAGGCGGGAGCCGAGGACAAGTACGACGAAGTGCTGGCCGAGGTACCGCGTGTGCGGAAGGATTTCGGATATCCCCCGCTGGTCACGCCGACCAGCCAGATTGTCGGTACGCAGGCGGTGCTCAACGTGCTGTCCGGCGAGCGCTACAAGATGGTCACCAAGGAGTCGAAGGGTCTGCTGCGCGGCGAATACGGACAGGTGCCCGGCGAGGTCAATGAGGAAGTGCGCCGCAAGGCCATCGGAGACGAGCAGCCGATCACCTGCCGTCCGGCGGATCTGCTCAAGCCGGAGCTGGATAAGTATCGCGCCGAGGCCGGCGAGCTGGCCAAGAGCGAGGAGGACGTGCTGAGCTATGCGCTGTTCCCCCAGGTGGCGGGCAAGTTCCTGAAGGAGCGCAACGAGGCGCGCAATCCCGATGCGGTGCGCACGCTGATTGTGGAGGACCTCGGGCTGTAAGCCGAAGCAAAGGAATAGAGTAGGAAGAAGGCCCCTGTTTCCTTTCGGAAACGGGGGCCTCAGACTGTCAAAAAGCCGTTTTCACCATGCTTTCAGGGAACCGTGACGCACGGTTCCTTTTTGTTTGCCTGCCGCGGGCAGTGCAGCCGGACGCTACGGGTCCTGCAGCAGAATCCGGGTCAGAATGGCATCCGAGACTAAGAATCCCTCTCTCGTCAGACGGATACCTGCGGCATCCGCCTGCAGCAGATGCGGAGGAATTTGCCGGGCCGCGGTCATCCATGCCGCGGGGATCGGATGACCGAAGCGGGCAGCAAAGGCATCGGCCCGCAGTCCCTCGCACAGCCGCAGCCGCAGCATAGCGTATTCCGCCTCGCTGTTCTCCGGCAGGAGGGCATCCCCCTCCGGAGCCTCGGGCAGCGGGGGACAGCGGTCGTCAAAGGCCGCAAGCTGCCGCGGAAAATACAGGCGCCGCCCCCCGTAAAAGGAGTGGGCCGACGGCCCGAGCCCAAGGTAGGGCTCGCTGTTCCAGTATTTCAGATTGTGCCGCGAGGCCCGGCCGGGCATGGCCCAGTTGGAGATTTCATACTGCGCATATCCGGCGGCCTCGGCCTCCTCGCAGGCGGTCAGATATAAAGCGGCGGCGGCGTCCTCATCGGGCAGCGGCGGCGGTGTGCGTCCGAACGGCGTCCCCTCCTCCAGCTTCAGCAGATAGGCGGAGAGATGGGTGGCCCCGAGCGCGTGCGCCGTCTGTACGGCCCGGCGGACATCTGCGGATGTCTGTCCCTCGGTGGCCAGCAGGATGTCGAGCGACAGATTATCGATACCGGCCCCGTGGGCGGCCTCGACGGCGGCGGCCGTGTCCCGGACGGTGTGCCGCCGTCCGAGGCGGCGCAGCGTGTCATCGTCCGCCGCCTGCATGCCGAGAGAAATGCGGTTGCCGCCGGCCTCGTGAAAGGCGCGGAAAATATCTTCGAGATGCTCGGCCGGGTTGGCCTCCAGGGTGATCTCGGCGTTCTCCAGGCCGAAGCTCTCCCGCGCGGCGGTGACGAGGCGGTGGATGCGTGAAGCCCCGAGCAGCGAGGGAGTCCCTCCGCCGAGATACAGGGTATCCGCCGCCGGAAAGCGGGGGCCTTCCCGGCGCAGCCGCCGGATCAGCGTGTCGGTGTAGGCCTCCATGGCCTCCTCGGTCGCCGGAAGGGAGTAGAAGTCGCAGTAGGGGCATTTGCGGACACAGAACGGAATGTGCAGATATAATCCGATGGGTTCAGCCATGCAGTTCCTCCTGCGCGGCGGCGCGCTCCGCCTCCAGCCATTCGTCCACGGGGTGCAGCAGCGGGCAGCGGTGTCCGCCGTAGTGCAGGGCCGCACAGACGCAGATAATCAGGCTGCAGGCGAGCGCAATCATCATATCCTCCATGGTATCGGATACGCCGGTGGTGGCTACATTCTGCGAATCGTGTCCCGTAATCAGCCAGGCGACGTATTCCGCAATCTCCCATAGGCCCGCCGCGGCCTGTGCGGTGAGAAAGGCGGTGCCGACCGCAAGGCCGCGCTCGGGCGGAAGCAGCCGCCGGTTGGCGGGGCGCAGCCGGATGTACAGCGTGATGCCGGTCAGTGCGGTGAGCATACCGCTGAGGCCGTGCACAAAAATGTCGTAATAGGTGAAGCGGGCGTACCACTGCAGCCCGACCCCGACCGTAAAGGCCAGAAAGAAAAACCACAGCCACAGGCATTCCATCCACAGTCCCTGCCGCACCCGAAACAGGCGGCGCACCAGGGGGAAGCCGAGGGGAATCAGCAGGGACAGCGCAATCTGCCACGCGGCGGGGAGACCGCGGTCGAGAATGACCAGCAGCGTCAGTGCCGCGGCGGCAATTTCGTAGAGAACGGTGGAGACGGTATGGACGGTTCGGTTCATGGGACAGGCTCCTTTACGGTGAAATGGGCGGTGCATGACGGGGCACGGGCTGCTTGGGGGCCGGGCTTACAGGTAGCCGTACAGACCGCGTACCGAGACCTCACCGGCGGCGCAGGAAAGGTATGAGCCGTCGGCGGTACGCACCCGCAGGGAGCCGTCCGGGGCGACGGCCTCCGCCGTGCCGGTGCGCGGCGCGGCACCCTCGGCCCCGTGGAGGCAGACGGCGCGGCCGAGCGTGACGCAGCCGGCCGTATACTGCGCGAGAAAAGGGGCAAAGCCCTCGGCGGCCAGACGGTCGGCCGTCGGCAGGAGGCGGGCGACGATGGCGGCCGCCGTCTTCTGCGGGTCGATGGTACGGCCCGTCAGAGTGAGCACGGAGGCGGCATAGGGCAGCCCCTGCGCCGCAAACTGCTCCTCCGTCTGCCGCAGGTTGATGCCGATGCCGGCGACGGTGTCCGTTTCGCTGCCGGTGACCAGGGTTTCGCATAAAATGCCGCACACCTTGCGGCCGCTGCATACAATATCATTAGGCCACTTCCATTGAAACGGCACCCCGGTCAGCTCCTGCAGCACTCCCGCGACGACTGGGGCGCAGCAGAGCGACAGGGTGGGGAGCGGGGCACCGTGCAGCAGCAGGGAGAGTGCCAGCCCGTCTCCGGGAGCGGTGTCCCAGCTCCGGCCGCGCCGACCGCGCCCCGCCGTCTGGTGAGTGGTCATGCAGGCGGTGCCGTGCGGAAGCGTGCGGTGCTCCTTCAGCCAATCGTTGGTGGAGGGAGTCTCCGGCAGTACCAGTAAGGAGGGGGTCATCGGCGCACCTCCCGGATATCCGTGAAAATGCCCGTGTCGGTCAGGTCGGCAATGCCGTAGGTCTGCCCATAGCCGAGTGAGCCGGGATTCATCACATACAGGCCGTCCTCGTACCGGCAAAGCGGCGTATGGGTGTGACCGAACAGCAGCAGATCCGCCCGCTGATCACGGGCCAGACGGAGCACGGACTCCCATCCGGATTTTACGCCGTGGGTGTGACCGTGCAGATACAGGATCTTTTTCCCGCCGCAAAAGGCGGCATCCAGCAGCTTTTCCTGAGAGAGTGAGGAGTCGCAGTTGCCGCGCACCGCATGGATGCGGCGGTCGGGAAACTGCGGCAGCACCTGCTCCAGCTCACGGAGACCGTCTCCGAGAAAAAACACCTCCCGGGCCTCCGGCTCCTGCTCTATGGCGCGCCGCAGCAGCTCCGTGCGGCCGTGTACATCCGAAAGAACCAACAGGCGCATGGCCATCCCCGCTTTCATAAATGCTTTGGCAACAGCATAAGTATAACACAGACTCTGACGGAAAGGAAGAACGAGTTATGAATTCACCGTCGCTTACCCCTGCACAGATGGAGGCCCTGCTGCGCTATGCGGCCGGGCGGCTCGGTGTTTCGCCGGAAGCACTCGGGCGTACCGTACAGGAACAGGGGGCGGAGGGACTGGCCGCATCCCTGACACCGGGCGAGCAGCAAAAGCTGTCTGCCCTGCTCGGAGACAGGAGCCGGGCGGAGGCCCTGCTGGCTTCACCGGAGGCCCAGGCCCTGCTCCGCCGCCTGAGCGGGCAATAAACCGAAGGGGAGGAACGTTCCATGGAGGATTTGTCGGCTGCGCTGCAGGAACTGCTGCGTTCCCCCGGTACAGCGCAGAAGTTAGAACAGCTTCTCGGCAGGGCGGGGAGCGCGGAAGCTCCGGCTCCGACCCCGCCGTCTGCCGCTCCGTCCGCTCCGCCGCCCGGCCCCTCCGGGCCACTCCCGGAGCTTTCCTCCCTGTTACCCCTACTCGGATCTCTCGGGGGAGGAAACCTGCCTTCGGAGAAAAGCGAGGAGGCTGCGATGCTGCAGAAGTTGCTGCCTCTGCTCGGAAGTATGAATCGGGAGACCGAGGATACGCGGCTGCTGCGTGCTCTGCGGCCGTATCTGCACGGAGAGAGGGAGCAGCGGCTGGATCAGGCCATTCAGATGATGCGGATTGCTCAGCTGCTGCCGCTGCTCGGAGCCGGGGGTCGGCACCCTGTCGGCTCCTGAAAGGAGGAGACTGCATTGGAAAAGGCAATTTGGCAGATGCAGCAGGAGGCGGAGCAGCGGGTGCGGCGGATGCAGGAGCGCTCCCGGAGGCTGATGGAGGAGCAGAATCATCGGTCGGCAGCCTCCCTGTATGCGGCCCGCACGGCGGCCGAGGCCGTCAGGGAGCCGTACCGGACGGCCTGGCGGCCGCAGGAGCCCCATCCGCCGCACCCGGCACCGGCCCCGCCGCCTCCGGCCCCGGAGGACGACCGCGAACGGCTGTTTTTGCTGCTGCTCTCCGTGTTTTTAAAGGAGAACGGCGCCGGTACGCTGCTGGTGCTGATGCTGCTGTATCTGGCGGCGTAAACGGGGGAAGTTTTGGGAAATTTGCGGGAAACGGTTGACGAAGTCTATATAAAGAGGGTACAATACTATGGACAGAAGACGGCAAAGGCTCGTGACATACACCGCGGCGGCGGTATCGCTGCTTCTGATGCTGTGGGGAGGCGGCTGCCGCGGCCGGGAGCCGCCGATCGTGGAGCCGTCATCGAACCCGACGGCATCGTCGGCAGCGGTGACGACGGAAGCGGCGCCGACCACGCGGTCTTTCGG
>URYX01000059.1 GCA_900552225.1 uncultured Oscillospiraceae bacterium
CGATATTACCCCTAATTGATGGCGATTTTTCCAAGCCCGCCGCCGCCGATGATTCCGCTCATGGCAGAATAGCCGAGGATCGTGGTAATGGCAATGGTAAAGTTGGAAATCAGCGACGGAACACTCTCGGGGATCATCACCTTGAGTATAATCTGCAGCGGAGAGGCCCCCATGCTCTGAGCCGCCTCCAGAATATTCGGATTCACCTCACGCATACTGCTTTCCGCAAGACGCGCCACAAACGGAAATGCCGCAATCACCAGCGGCACAATGGTAGCCACCGTACCGACGGTTGTCCCAACAATCAGGCGGGACAGCGGAAATACCAGGATCATCAAAATCAAGAACGGAATGGACCGCAGCACATTGATGATTACATTCAGAACCTGCAGCAGCCATTTCGGGAGCGGCAGCACGCCGTCCTTGTCTCCGGTCGCCAGCAGGATGCCGAGCGGCAGACCGAGCACGATGGCAAAGGCTGTGGACAGTACGGTGACGTACAGCGTCTCCCAAATGGCAAACGGAATTTCCTCACGGATGACCCGCCATACCAAATCCCATGTTTCCTGCCTCATCGGGTCACACCTCCTCGGCCGCAATATCCGGGATTTCCCGTATATACTGCAGCACCTCTTCCACCGAGCAGCCCGTCTCGGGGACGCTCAGAATCATACTTCCGTAGAGCTTATCCTCCATACAGCGGGTGGAGGCCGACAGAATATTCAACAAAATTCCGTGTTCCCGCGCCAGCGTGGCAATCAGCGGTGTTCCGGTAGCCGCCGCCCCGTGGAATACCACACGAATCCGTTTGCCCGAAAGCGAGGCTCCCGGCAGCTCCACCGTCTCATCCGGCGAAACCAGCCGTCTGGCCGCCGCAGACTTCGGATGGGAAAACACCTCACCGACGTCTCCCTCCTCGGCCACCACGCCGCCATCCAGAATGGCGACCCGGTTGCAGATCTCCTCAATCACGCTCATCTGATGGGTAATCACCACCACCGTGATGCCGAGCGACCGATGAATATCACGGATCAGGCGCAGAATCGCATGAGTCGTATTGGGATCCAGCGCACTGGTGGCCTCATCGCACAGCAGCACGCGCGGATTGGTCGCCAGGGCCCGTGCAATCGCAATCCGCTGCTGCTGTCCGCCGGAAAGCTGCGCCGGATAGGCCTTTTCCTTGTCCGGCAGCCCGCACAGCGCCAGCAGCTCGCGGGCACGCTTTTCCGCATCCGCCTTCTTCACGCCGGCCAGCTCCATGGGAAAGCAGATGTTCTTCAGGCAATTCTTCTGCATCAGCAGGTTGAACTGCTGGAAAATCATGGTAATATCCCGGCGACGCTCCCGTAGCTTGGCGGGGGGCAAGGCTCCGATGTCCTCTCCGTCGATGACCACCTGGCCCGCTGTAGGGCGCTCCAGCAGGTTGATGCAGCGCACCAGGGTGGACTTGCCCGCGCCGCTCATGCCCACGATGCCGAAGATGTCCCCGTCCCGGATGGTCAGGTTAATATCGCGCAAAGCCTCCACCTCGCCGTCCGACGAGGTGAAGGTTTTGCTCAGATTCCGTATTTCAATCATTGGGCAGACTCCGCCGCAATCTCAGACAGGGCCTGGTGCTTCTTGCTGTACACACCGAGCGGCTCCACATGGATCGTGGCCACCGAGACAATATGGGTGCCCTTCTGCTTGTTGAAGTCCTCCAGATAGGGCAGATGCTGGAAGTAGTTGGCGTCCACCTCACCGCTGTCCACCACCGTGTTCGGCACGACATAGTCCTCGTACTCGATCACCTGCAGCGTCACGTTTTTCTCGGCCAGAATATTCTTGACAATCTTCAGAATCTCGGCATGAGGCGCGGGAGAGGCCGCCACCGTAATGGTGGTTCCGGCCAACGCCGCATAGTCCACGGAGGCATCGAAGCCGTCGGTGGGATGATCCACCGTGCTGACCACCGAGCCGTCATAGGTCTTGTCGATGAAATCCGCTACCTTCTGGGATGAAAGAGCCGCCACCAGGGCCTTGGTCTTGTCGGTCGCCTCGTTGCCCTCCTTCACGGCGACAATGTTGCCGTAAGCGGAGGAGGAGCCTTCAATGGCCAGAGCCTCCTTCTTCGGATTGATGCCCGCGGCCAGCGCATAGTTCGAGTTGATCACGGCATAGTCCACATCCGGCAGAACGTTCGGGATCTGGGCCGCCTCCACCTCGCGGAATTTAATGTTGTGGGGGTTCTCGGTGATGTCGCGGATCGTCGCGGTGATACCCGCGCCCTCCTTCAGCTTGATCAGGCCCTGCTGCTCCAGCAGCAGCAGCGCACGGGCCTCGTTTGTGGTATCGTTCGGAACGGCAATTTCAATCTGCTTGGAGCCGGAGCACCCGACCAGCGACAGCAGGGAAATCAGCAGCAGCGCGGCAGCCAGCAGAGCAACAGTACGTTTTTTCATGATTGCATTCTCCTTTATTTTTCAAAAATAGACCTGTGATCTGACAAACGGTGATGCGGACGGAAGGCCGTTTTCACATTCGCGTCAGCCGACAGTTGGCCCGGAGAAGCAGGCATAGACGAAATTGCATACACATCTCTCCTCACATAAAAAATCGGGGAAGCATTCCGAGAATGCTTCCCCGTGTTACACGGAATCCGTTCCGCTCAGCCTGCGGCCTGCGGAATTTCGGAAAGCATTCCATAGCAAAGCTTGCACATGCGGCACATGCGCATGCACATCATCGACATCATCGAACGACGGTTTGCCATGAAATCTCTCTCCTTTCGCTTTTACGCTTTAGCGGCATGATAACACATTGTGCCGCACTTGTCAAGCACTTTTTGCAAAAAACTGCGGGAAAAGCATGGACGTGTACGGGAAAGCGTGATATACTGGAAACAAGCCCGATTTCCCCTCCGTTTTTACGGGAATTATGGAGTTTTTACCGAAGGATGTGACGCACCTTGATGCCTCCCCCGCCGCCGATCCGCGAACAGCCCTCTCTGCAGCGGCCGCGCTCTCTGCGCGAGGTTCCCGGCTTTCTCTCCGCGCTCTGCGGCGGATGGTGCCGGCGGCTGTTTTACAGCATCCGGCTGGTGCGGGAGACCCGCCGCTGGATCCTGCCGGTGATGACCCTGCTGTCGGTGCTGAACGGTGTTCTTCCCGTCGTCAGCGCTTATGTGGCCGCCGAGGTCATCAACCGCCTGGCGGCAGCCTACGCCGTCCCGGGCTCGGTCGGTCTGGCTCCGATTCTGTGGCTGCTCGGGCTGCAGTTCCTGCTGCTGTTCCTGCGCAGCGTGCTCTCCGCCGTCGATCGCATGGTAACGCGGCTCGGCACCGAGCTTGTCATCCACCATATCCGGCTGCAGATCATGCGCAAATCACAGGAGATCGACCTGGCGAGCTTTGATATGCCGGAGTTTTACTCCCGTCTGGAAAACGCCAACCGGGAGGCGGGCATGCGCCCGCTGCAGATTTTGGATGCCGCCTTCGGCATGTTCAGTGCCCTGCTCAGCCTGATCGGCTTTATCGCGGTGCTGTGGGGCATCAGTCCCTGGGCCCCCTTCCTTATCTTTGTACTGTCCGTTCCGAGTGCCGTGGTCAACCTGATTTTCCGCCGCCGCGGCTTTCGCTATATGCGCCGTCATTCCCGGGAACGGCGGCAGCTCTCCTATTATTCCGACCTGATGACCGACAAGGACCGGGTCAAGGAAATCCGCATTTTTCATCTGGCCGATACGTTGACCGGAAAATACCGTGCAGTCTTTTCCCTCTATTTTACCGGCCTGCGGCGGCTGTACCGCAGCGAGGGCGTGTGGAGTGTGCTGTCCGGAATGCTCACGGTAGGCGTCAACGCCGCCCTGATGGCGGTGGTCGCGGTCGGTGTCTACCGCGGGCACTGGGCCATCGGTGACTATTCGCTCTATACGGGAGCGCTCAATTCCGTCATCTCCAACGTGGCGCTGATTATTTCCGCCACCTCCTCCATCTATGAGGGTACGCTGTTTATCGATAATCTGATCTCCTTTATGGAGGAAACGCCGACCGTGGTTCCGCGGCTGTCTCCGCCGCGCCGTCCGCAGCGACACATCGGCCACACCATCGAGCTGCGCGACGTCAGCTTCCGCTATCCCGGCTCCGAGCATTACGTGCTGCGGCACATCAATGTCTCCTTTTCCGCCGGGGAAACGGTCATGCTGGTCGGACTGAACGGCGCCGGAAAAACCACGCTCATCAAGCTGCTGACCCGTCTGTACGACCCGACCGAGGGCGTTGTCCTGCTGGACGGGGAGGACCTACGCCACTATGAGCTGCAGGAGCTGTACCGTCTGTTCGGCATCATTTTTCAGGATTTCGGCAAATACGCCGTCACCGCCGGAGAAAACATCGCCTTCGGTGACATCGAGCGCGAGCCGACCCCGGAGGCCGTCACCGCGGCAGCACGCCAGGGCAACGCCGATGCGTTTATCCGCGCCCTGCCGCAGGGCTACGAGACCCCGCTCACGCGGTATTTCGAAGAAAGCGGAGCCGAGCTGTCCATCGGGCAGTGGCAAAAGCTGTCCGTGGCCCGGGCCTTTTACAGCGACGCGGACATACTGATTCTGGACGAGCCGACGGCCTCGCTGGATCCGCTGGCCGAGCAGGAGATCTACCGCCAGTTTGAACGGCTGCGGGAGGGCCGCACCACCATTCTGGTCTCCCACCGCCTGTCCGGCGCCGCCATCGCCTCCCGCATTCTGGTGCTGGAAAACGGTACCGTCGCGGAATGCGGCACGCACCGTGAGCTGATGGCCCGTCAGGGCCGCTATCGGGAGCTGTTCACTGCGCAGGCGGAGCATTACCGGGAGCCTTCTCCGCCGCCCCGCGCACCGGGCCCCGTCACGCCCCCGTAAAGTCCGTTCCGATATATTTACGGCACCCGGCCGGCGTATAATCCCAGCGGTCGATATGTCCCTCGGTGATAAAATACTGCGGCGGACGGTCGGGCAGCGTGTCAAAATGTGTGTCGATAATGACCAGCTTCAGCTTCATTTTGTCCGCCAGGATGCTTTTGATGTACACGCCGGCACACTGACCGACCTCGACCCCCTCCCGCGGCTCGGCCAGCCCCGCGAGGTTCGGTGTCAGCTCCACAAAGATCCCGTAGGATTCGATGGAGCGCACAATACCAGCCACCGTCTCCCCCTGGGAAAACAACGCCGCATTCTGCTCCCACGTGCCGAGCAGCTCCCGCTGCGAAAGACAGATGCGCTCTCCCGTCAGCGAGGACACCACCGCCGGAATATCCTCACCGACGGCCAGTCGGTCGGAGGGATGCGAGATCCGGCTGACCGACAGCGCCGCAATCGGCAGCAGCGCCACCAGGCCGCAGCCGATATCGCAGAATGCACCGAACGGCTCCAGCCGTGTCACCCGTGCAGGAATCACGTCCCCGCAGCGCAGAGAATACACATACCGCTCCAGACAGAGCTGCTGCGCCGCGCGGCGGGACAGCAGCGCCCGGCAGCTGCCGTCCGGCTGCTCCTCGGCGGACAGCACCGTGAAGCAGACTGGCTTGGACACCCGGGAGATCAGGGCAATATCCCGCGTTCTGCCTTCGGCCACACCGAGGGCCCCCTCCTCCCGCGGAATCAGTCCGCGCCCGCCTCCCGGCAGCTCCACATGCAGGTTGTGCTCCCCGTCGCACAGCACCGCACACGCTTCCAGAACGGTTCCCTTGGCCGCCGCATCACACAGCCCGGAGCAGGAGGACAGCGCCATACGGTTTTCCGCCGTATCCAGCCGCATTCCCTCCGGTAAAAAACTTCTGTCCATATTGCATTCCTCCTTTGATGTCCCATGTATATGCGCAAGGAGGACCGGATAGACTCTGCCCATTTCACAGGAGACATCACCATGCTTGACAACCAACACGTTCGGCAATACACCTCCATCCCCGTCACGGGAAACCGCTGGAGCTGCGTCCGGGCCGCCTGCCCGGGGGCGGACAGCCTGCGCCCGCTGATGACCTTCTGCCATTCGCACTACCACCCGGACTTTGAAATTCTCGTCATCGCCAAGGGGGAGGCCGTCGTCAGCATCAACGGCGAAGCCATCCACGCCGGGCACGGGGATATTCTGCTCATCAACCCCTACGATGTCCATTACGGTGAATACTACACGGCCTGCGAGGAGTTTGAATATTACTGTCTTTGCTTCAGCCTGACACTGCTCGGCAGCGAAAAGAACCGCGAATACACCGATTTCGTCACACGGCTCGGCCATGAGCAGCTAAAATACCGCCACCTCGTGCCGAAGGGGTCTCCCATGTGGCAGGAAATCGAGCCGTATGTCCGCCGGACCTACGGCGAGCTGCAGTCCCGGGAGGCCGGATGGGAGCTGGCGGTACGCGGCCGGCTGTTCCTGCTGTTTTCCGTCCTGCGCCGCCATCTGGCGGAGGCCGCCCGGGTGCCGGATGCCGCCTCCGTCAAAAACGAGGCCTTTGTCCGTCAGGTGCTGACCTATGTGGAGGAGCACTATCAGCAGCCGATTTCCACCCGGGACATTGCCGCCGTCTTCTCTTACAACGAGAATTACTTCTGCCGCCTGTTCCGCCGGCAATTTTCCCGCAGCTTCGGGGACTATCTGAACAGCTACCGGACACAGCGGGCCCGCGAGCTTCTGACGCAGGAGCGCCTCTCGGTAGCACAGGTGGCTGCCGAGGTGGGGTTCGGCAATTTCAGCTATTTCTCCCGCCTGTTCCGGGAGCAGACGGGGATGAGTCCGTCGGAATACCGGCGGCAAAAGGGTTCCCTGGCCATTCCGCCCCGGGCATAAGCCGCCGTCTTCCCTCATACACTGCCTTATAAGCCCGGACTGATTCTTAAAAGGAGGTTTCCTTATATGGACTTATCCGAATCGTCGCTGCTGCTGATACTGTGTGGGGATTTTCCCTCCTCCTTAGGACTCGGGCCGGCCGTTACCGGACGCCAATGGGAACAGCTCTGCCGCGCACTGGCGGCCGCGGAATGCTCCTTTTCCGATCTGCAGTCCCCGGAGAAGCTGCCGCTCCCCCTCGGTGACACGCTCCGTCAGCGTATCCTCCTGCGCCTGTCGCGGTGTGAGACCATCCGGACCGAGGCCGAACGGCTCCGGCGGCACGGCGTGTGCATTCTCACCCGGGCCGATCCCGACTACCCCGACCGCCTGCGGGAGCATCTGCATCTGCAGGCTCCGGCGGTACTCTACGCCGCGGGAGGCTCCGTACCGTCGGCTCCGGCCGTCGGCGTGGTCGGCTCCCGGGATGCCGATCCGGACGCCCTCCGCTTTGCCTCCCGCCTGGCCGCCGTCTGCGCCGCAGAGCACACAACGGTTGTCTCCGGCGGCGCGGCCGGTGTGGACACCGCCGCAGAGGAGGCCGCAACGGAGCACGGCGGCTATGCCGTCGTCTGCTGTGCCGACGGCCTGTTATCGCGCTTTGCCCGTCGGTCCGAGGAGCAGCCGGAGCGCGCGCAGCATACCCGATGGCTGTCTGCTGCCCACCCCGAGGCCGCGTTTGTCTCCTACCGCGCGCTGGAGCGCAACCGGATAATCTACTGCCTGTCCGACTATGCGGTGGCCGTCTCCGCCGATGCGCAGCGCGGCGGCACCTGGAGCGGGGCCACGGACAATCTGCGGCACGGCTGGTGCCCGCTGTTTGTGCGGAGCGACGGCCGCATCCGCGACGGCAATCGCCTGCTGCTCAGCCGGGCCGACGTCGCCGGGCTGAGCCTTTCCGATCTGGCCGATCGGTCACTGCCGCTGACGGATCGCCTGCGGGAACGCCATCCGCTGACACAACACGAGCAGCTGCAGTGGTTCTGACCTCCGGGCAGCGCGCTGTCCGCCGCGCAGTCCGGAGGTCTTCCGAAAAAATTTCCGAAGGGCTTTGCAAAAATCTCCCGTGGCCCTTGCTTTTTTGAGAAGCATGTTGTATAATATAAAACACATTTGTGCCGGAATGATGGAATTGGCAGACGTGCTGGACTCAAAATCTACTTCGCCGTTTCATACCACCTTGGTGTAAACCCTTGATTTTGCAAGGTTTTTTGAAAACTGAATATGTAACTTGCTTTTAATGTCCCTCCACGATGTCCCTCCGATTTCTCGGACAGGACATCGGGAGACGACTTAAAAATATAAATGCCGGTGTGTCGGAATTGGCAGACGAGACAGACTCAAAATCTGTTATCCGCAAGGGTGTGTGGGTTCGAGTCCCACCACCGGCACCAGACCTTAACAGCTCGTAAACCCTTGATTTATCAGGGTTTGCGGGCTTTTCTTTATGCTCTGCTCCGTTATGTAACGCCCCTCCAGCAACAGCAAATGCACTGTTTTATGGCTCATTTTTAGGAGGGACATTGGAGGGACATGAGCGTTATTTGGAGGGATATACACCCAAAATCGCATTGGCAGACGCAACCTTTGAACTGAAATTCAGGTGCGTATAAATGTTTGATGTGGTCGAAATGTCGCTGTGTCCTAACCATTCTTGAATCTCTTTCAGGCTGACACCGTTTGCATACAACAGACTTGCGCAGCTATGCCGGAGATCGTGAAAGCGAATTTTCCGCATACCATTCTTTTCAAGCACCAGCGGGAAATGCTGGGTGATATAGCCGGGTTTTACAAGCTCTCCGATCTCGTTGACATAGATATAATCGGTGTATTGCCGACAATACGACCTGCCGCACAGCTTTCGGTTTAGCTCCTGCTCCGCTTTCAGGCGGTACAACAGTTCCTCAAATGGCGGTACAAGTGGCAGGCTGCGATAGCTGGCCTTTGTCTTTGTACGATCTTTTTGGATAATTTTGCTCTTGCCGTCGATAGTCGCCTGCGTTACTGTGTGCCGTATGGTGATCGTTTTCTTCTTGAAGTCAATCGCATCCCATTTCAAGCCTACGGCCTCGCTGCGGCGCAGTCCGTAAAACGCGCCGAGAATCACGCCAAGCTCTATGGGGTCGCCCTTTACCACCTCAAAAAGACGGTTTAGCTCATCTTCCTCATACGCGCTGCCGACAAACTTTTCTTTTTTCGGCCGTTCAATGCGATCAGCCGGATTCGTGTCAATCAAACCGAGTTTGAAAGCGTGCTGCAACGCCTTTCGGATATTTGCGTGGCGGTGTATGACCGTGTTTGCGGAAACGCCCCGCACCGTCAGTTCATAGGTGTAATAGTCCTGAATGTGCTTTGGCTTTATCTCCCGTAAGAGCAGACCGGGGTGGTGTTCCTCAAAGTATGGGATAATTTTGCTCTTGATTCCCATAGAATACGCACCGTAGGTCCTGTCTCTCATACACATGTCCGAGCC
>URYX01000060.1 GCA_900552225.1 uncultured Oscillospiraceae bacterium
GGCAGCGGATGAGGGCGGCGGAAACATCCCGCGGCTCGCCGCTCCGGAGGAGAGAGGGCAGGGTCAGCAGCTCGGCCTCGGCCTCGGAAATGAGGGTATGGCGCAGGAACAGGGGAAACCAGCGGGTGCGTGCATGAAACTCATCGATCAGGGCCTCGACCCGGGGCAGAAGCTCCTCCGGACGGTCACTGTCAAAGGCCTCCTCCGTCTCCCCGAGCAGGGTCAGAAGCGCCTCGGTCTGTGTTTTCTGATACAGGATCGCCGCGGTGCACAGGGCGGTCAGCAGAAGCAGCAGGGAGAGCGCAATCAGCATCCGTTTCACCGGGCTTCCTCCTTCGGAATGATGGTATAGCTGCCGTCGCCGGCCGCGGTCATGACAAAAATATCCTGCAGCTCCCGCCGGTTGCGCCGCAGGGTCTTCTGCAGCTTTTCCGTATCCCAGCCGCAGGCGGCCATGGCCCAGTCGCAGGGCTTGCCGTCGGAGACGATAATCAGCGGCACGGCCTCGTGCGGCGGGGGCTGCGGCAGGTCGCCCCGCTGGGCGGGCTGGCGGTCGGTGCGCAGAAAGACGCTGACGGAGCCGTCGGTCTCCACCAGGGCCGTGTCCACGTCCCGGAGGTCGAACACGCCCTGGCCGCGCAGCTTTTCGGACAGGTCCTCGACCGTCATCCGCAGCTTCTTCATGGTGTGGGGCAGCGGCTGTCCGTGCCGCAGCACGACCATGGGGGTGCCGGTGATCCAGCGGGAAAACAGGGAGGATTTGAGCATGAGGACCGACAGCAGAATCTCCAGCGAGACCAGCACGAGGATGGGGAGCAGTCCGCTGACGAGCGGAACGCCGGATTCCTGCATCGGGACGGAGGCCAGATCGGAGATCATCAGTGTGACGACCAGCTCGATCGGCTGCAGGTCACCGAGCTGCCGCTTGCCCATCAGGCGCAGGGCGACGATCAGGACGATATAGATGATGACGGTGCGGATGGCGGTGACGGCCATACGGAGACGCTTCCCTTCTGCCGCGGAATGTGGCAAAGCCCTATGCGGGTTCCCTCTCTAAGGTGTCCGAAAGCACGGGAAATATGCAGAGGCGGCGAGTGTGCCGTTTTTTCGGCGGGCGAAGGAGGCTTTAGAAGGATGCGGCGGCTTTTCCGGCGGATTGTTGCGGACAAACGGTTCTATCGCGGACAACTTCCGCATACAGATGGGACATCCCTACGATAAGAGCGGACGGGCAGGGCGGCGTTCGGACTGCCTGTCTGTCCGGCAACGGAAATCAGGCGACAAAGTGAGGAACGGGCTTATGAATGCGTTTTACTTACAGGCGGCCTCCTATCTGCCGCAGCCGCTGCGGCGGGCGGCAGAGCGGGTGGAGCCGGCGGTGCAGGAGCGGGTGCACGAGCTGCGGCTGCGGCGCGGAAGGCCGCTGACGCTGTCCGCGGCGGATGGGGAATGGTGGGTCACGCTGCGCGGCGAGGTGACGGCGGCCCGGCAGCCGGGGCTGACGCTGTGCCGTCAGGAGGAGCTGGACGAATGCCTGCTGCGGCTGTGCGGCTATTCGGTGCACACCCACGAGGAGGAGCTGCGGCAGGGCTTTGTCTGCACGGACAGCGGCTGCCGGGCGGGGCTCGGCGGCACGGTGGTGACCGAAAACGGACAGGCAACGGCCATGCGGCAGCTGACGTCGGTCTGTCTGCGGGTGGCGCGGCCGCACGAGGGCTGTGCCGCGCCGCTGCTGCCGTATCTCTGTCCGGACGGGGTGCCGCGCAGCGCCGTGCTGTGCGGGGCACCGTCCAGCGGGAAAACCAGCCTGCTGCGGGATGCGGCCCGGCAGCTGGCGGCCGGAGAGGCCGGGCGGCGGCTGCGGGTAGCGGTAGCGGATGAGCGCGGCGAGCTTGCGCTCGGGGAGACGCTCGCGGACTGTGACGTGCTGACGGGCTGCCGCAAGGCCGAGGGAATCGTGCGGGCGGTGCGCTGTCTGGCGCCGGATGTGCTGGTGTTTGACGAGTGGGGCGGCGCCGAGGAATGCCGGGCGGTGGAGGAGGCACTGCGCTGCGGGGTGGCGGTGCTCACCAGCTGCCATGCCGGGTCGCTGCGGGAGCTGTGGCAGCGGCCGGCGGTGTCCCGCGTGCTGCGGACGGGCGGCATACGGGAGCTGTTTTTGCTGGAGGGATACCGGCACGCGGGACAGATCGCGTGCCATAGGGAAGCAGGGGATTGGATTGCTGAAAATCATCGGCTTGATATGTGTGGCGGCATCGGGGATCGGGGCCGGGGTGTATGCGGCCCGCCGCCTGCGCCGGCGGGTGAGGGTGCTGGGGGAGCTGCTGCGGCTGCTGAGCTTTACCGTCAGCCGTATCCGCTATACGGCGGCACCGGTACAGACGGTGCTGCGCGAGGCGGCGGACAGCGGCGGGGAGGGACAGACGCTTTTGCGGCGGGCGGCCGCCTGTGCGCCGGAGCAGCTGTGCGCCGTGTGGGAGCGGGAGGCACGGAGCTATGCAGCCGAGGCGGGACTCTCCCCGGAGGAGACGGAGCTGCTCACGGAGTTCGGGAGTCTGTTTGGGAAAAGCGACCGGCAGAGCCTGTGCGCGGCGGCGGCCCTGTATGAGACGCGGGTGACGGATCAGCTGCGCCGGGCACAGGCCTGTGCCGACGAAAAGGGGCGGCTGTACATCTCGCTCGGCGTGTCCGGCGGGCTGTGCGCCGTGCTGCTGCTGATATGACACGGAGGAACCGGAATGGATGTGGATCTGATTTTTAAAATTGCGGCGGTGGGAATCCTGGTGGCGGTGCTCAATCAGGTGCTGATCCGCTCCGGGCGGGAGGAGCAGGCCATGCTGACCACGCTGGCCGGACTGATTGTGGTGCTGACGATGATTGTGACGGAGATCAGCCGCCTGTTTGAAACGGTCAAGGCGGTATTCGGCTTGTAGAAGGGAACGGATATGAAGCTGTGGACGGTTATGGGCGTGACGGTGGCGGCGGCCGTGTTCTGCGCGCTGCTTCGGAAAAGGCAGCCGGAGCAGGGGCTGCTGCTCGGACTTCTGGCGGGAATCACGGCGATGGCGGCGATTCTGCCGCGGCTGGTGCCGCTGCTTCAGGCGGTCGGGGAGATGACGGAGCTGTCCCCGACGCTCGGTGAGTACGGGCCGATTCTTGTCAAGGGGCTCGGCATCTGCCTGCTGACCGAGACGGCGGCGGATGCGTGCCGGGACGCCGGAGAGCAGGGTCTGGCCGCCAAAACGGAGCTGGCGGGGAAAACGGTGCTTCTGCTGCTGGCGGTGCCGCTGTTTGAGCAGGTGACAAGGCTGGCGGCGGCGCTCATTACGGGACAGGAAGCGGGAGGAGCATGAAAGGGAGACGGAGGCGGTGGTGGTTGGCCGTGCTCGGGGTGAGCGTGCTTGCCCTGCTGCTGCCGCTGACGGCGGCGGCGCAGAGCGAGCGGGAGCTGTTTGACGAGCAGCGGGAGGCCAGCGGGGCGCAGGAGCTGTGGGAGCAGATGCCGCAGGAGATCCGGGGGCAGCTTGAAAATCTCGGGATTACGGAGGTGGCCCCGGAGGGGATCACCGCGCTGCAGCCGGAGACGGTGGGCAGCAGCCTGTGGAGCCTTGTGCTGCAGGAGGCGGGAGGGCCGCTCCGTATGGGTGGGGTGCTGCTCGGTGTGCTGATTCTGTGCGCGGCGGCGGAGGGGATGCGCACGCTGAGCGACCGGCTGATGGCGCAGTCGGTGTTCCAGACGGTGACCTCGGTGGCCGTGTGCGTCACGGTGCTGCCGGAGCTGCTGGGCTGCATCGGCCGGGTGAGTGAGGCGGTGACCGGCTGTACGGTCTTTATGGGCAGCTTTGTGCCGGTGTATGCGGCGGTGCTGGCCGCCTCGGGACGGGCGGCCTCGGCGCTCTCGTTCCAGTCGGTGGTGCTGTGCGTTGCCGAGTGGATGACGGTGCTGATCCGGCAGTGGATCACGCCGCTTGTGACCGTGTCGCTGGCGCTCGGCGCGGTGGGGAGCGCGGGGACGCCGTGGAAGCTGTCCGCCGTCGGGGATTGCCTCCACAAGCTGTGCACCTGGGGGCTCGGCCTGCTCGGCACGGTGTTTACGGGGCTTTTGTCGGTGCAGAACATGACGGGGGAGGCGGCGGATACGCTGGCCTCCCGCACCCTGCGCTTCTCGGTGGCCAATCTGGTGCCGGTTGTCGGGGGCGCGGTCAGCGAGGCGCTCGGCACCGTGCGGGGGTGCCTCGGGCTGCTGCGGTCATCGCTCGGGGGGATCGGTATTCTTTCGGTGGTGCTGCTGGTGGGACCTCCCCTGCTTGCCTGTGTCTGGTGGCTGCTGATGCTCTCGCTGTGCGGTGCGGCGGCGGAGCTGCTGCTGCAGAGGCCGATTGCCGACTGGATGCGGTCGGTGGCGGGGACGGTCAAAACGCTGATTGCCGTGCTGGTGATCTGTGCCCTGTTTCTGATTGTGGCGGTTACCGTGGTGCACGGCGCGGGAGGAGGGACGGCGGGATGAATACCGTACAGAGCTGGGCGCTCGGGCTTTGCTGCGCGGCGATTGCCTGCACGCTGCTGCGGCTGCTGGTGCCGGAGCGCGGCATCGGGAAGCTGTTTGCGGTGCTGTCGGCGCTGTGCTTCCTGTGCTGCTTTGTGTCGCCTCTGCTGACGCTCAGCGGGCAGCTGACGCTGCCGGCGGAGCACTTTCCGCGGGAGGTGCAGGACGGGCTGCTGCTTGAACGGATGAACCGGCAGACCAGGCAGGCGGCGGAGACGGCGGTCGCCTCCGCGGTGCGCAGTGTCCTGGATGCCTACGGCTATACGACGGAAAAAGTCGAGATACAGACGGATACTTCGGAGGAGGGGTACATATATATGGTAGGGGTTACGGTATGGACGGACGGGAAAAGTGCCCTGCATTCCTCGGCCATCGCGGCCCTGCTGCGGCAGAGGCTCGGGGTGGCGGTCACGGTGCGCGTGGCGGAATAGGAGGGGCAGTGGCGGTGAAAACGGAACGCAGGCCGGCCGGGCGGTGGAAGCGCCTGCTGCAGGGCGGAGGCGGACAGAGGCTGCTGGTGGTGCTCGGGTTGCTCGGAATGGCGCTGATCCTGCTGTCGCAGCTGCGGGGGCGGGAGACGTCCGCGGGCGGCGATTTTTCGCAGGAGGCCGCGGAGTATGCGCGGGAGCTGGAGACGCGGCTTTGCGAAATGGTCGGCCGGATGGAAGGGGTCGGCGCGTGCCGCGTGTTGGTGACGCTGGAGAACGGGTCCGAATATGTATACGGTGACCGCTCACAGCCGGTGACGGAGCGGATGCCGGCCGTCCGGGGCGTGATGGTGCTCTGTGAGGGGGCGGGCAGCCCGGAGGTCAGGGAGCGGGTGACGCAGGCGGTGATGACGGCGCTGCATATCACCAGGCGGCGCGTGTGCGTGGATCAAATGTCGTGAGGAAAGGGTGTACGGTATGGGTCGATGGATCGGGAAAAAGCAGGTGCTGCTGGCGGTGCTGGTGGCGGCGTTGGGGGTAGCCGTCTATCTGAATTATTATTTTGCCTCCCAGAATCCCCTGGCGTCGCAGACGGGCACCTCCGCCACGGGGGAGACCGCCGGAAAGCATCTCGGGGATTCCCTGTATGTCGGGGCGACGACGGGTCAGACGGAGCCGACGTCGGCGGATTACTTTGAGACGGCCCGCCGGAACCGGAAGAATGCGCGGGAGGAGGCGCTGGAGATTCTGCAGGATACGCTGCAGGATGTCACGCTCTCGGAGGAGGCGCAGAAGGAGGCGCTGGACCGGGTGGCCGCCCTGACGTCGGCTGTGGAGCGGGAGAGCGCGCTGGAGGCGCTGATCCTGGCGAAGGGCTTTGCCGACTGCGTGGTGTATATCGACGGGGATCACTGTCATGTCGTGGTGAAGGCGGAGGTGCTCGACGCCGGACAAAGCGTGCAGATTCTGGAAATTGTGACGACACAGTCCCGGGTTCCGGCAGAAAATATCGATATTGTCGCGGTAAATTCGTAAAAAAGGGTTGTCGGAAAAAAAGTTTGTGGTATAATAGAGAAAAGTGTATCGTGGCGGAGAAGTACCATCGGCCGTTCGGCGTCCCGGTACACCGCCGCGGCCACAGACCGCGAAGAATGGAACGATACAGGAGGTTCTCTCTGATGAGTGAAATGGAAAGAGATCCGATGAACGGAAGCTGCATTATTTCCGAGGAGGTCATTGCCACCATTGCGTGCGCGGCGGCTACGGAGGTCAAGGGCGTGGCCGGTATGGCGCAGCGCCCGGTCGATCTGCGCGGGCTGATGGCCTCGCAGGCACTGAAGTCGGTGCGTGTGCAGAACACCGAGGATGAAACGATTCTGGATATTTATATTCATCTGCTGGCCGATGTGCGGATTCCCGATGTGGTGCCGGAGGTGCAGCGCAGCGTGAAGGTGGCCGTGCAGTCGATGACGGGCAAGCCCGTGACCAAGGTGAACGTGCACGTCATGGGCGTGACGCTCCCGGAGGAGTCCGCGGACAGGGCCTGACAGAACCGTCAAATGAATAGCCCTCCGGTGATGCCGCGAGGCGGCCGTTTGCAGATTTGTCTGCCGCAGGCAGGCGAAGGCGGCCGCGGAGGCGGGCAGCGGGAGGGCTTGTTCCGTTGTAGGAGGATGTAAACATATGACACGGCGTGAGTCACGCGAGCAGGCATTTTTACTGATTTTTGAAAAGAGCTTCGGCAGCGAAAGCGTTGAGGAGCTGCTGGAGGCGGCCGGAGAGGCCAGAGACGTGCATCTCTCCGCGTTTGCGCGGGAGCTGCTCGACGGAGTGACGCGGGAGCTGCCGCAGATCGACGCGGTCATTGCGCAGCATACGAAGAACTGGAGCACGGACCGACTGTCGCGGGTGGCGCTGTCGGTGCTGCGGCTGGCGGTGTATGAGATGCGCTGCGGGTCGGATCAGCCGGAGGCGGTGGCCATCAACGAGGCGGTCGAGCTGGCCAAGACCTACGGGGGAGCGGAGGATGCCGCCTTTATCAACGGCGTGCTCGGCGGCATCTCCCGTGCGGAGCAGGGTGAGACGGTGTGACGGGATTCGCAGGCTTTGATACCAGCAATTACACCACCTCGGCGGCGCTGTGGGATGCGGACGGCGGTATGCTGTGCGCCGAGGGACAGCTGCTCCCCGTCAGGGAGGGAGAGCTCGGTGTCCGGCAGAGCGATGCCGTGTTTCACCATGTGCGCCAGCTTCCCGGGGTGACGAAACGGGTATACGACGGCCGCCGGACGGCAATCCGGGCGGTCGGTGCCTCGGAAAAGCCGTGCAGCGAGGACGGCTCCTACATGCCCTGCTTTCTGGTGGGGAGCGGAGCCGCGCAGGAGCTTGCCTCCGTGCTCGGTGTGCCGTATTACGGATTTACGCACCAGCAGGGGCACGTGATGGCGGCGCTGTACGGTGCGGACTGCACGGAATGGCGGACGGCGCCGTTTCTGGCGTTTCATGTATCGGGCGGGACGACCGATCTGCTGCTGGTGACACCGTCCGGGGAGACGGTGATTGTCTGCCGGCGGGTGGCATGCTCGCTCGACCTGAAGGCGGGACAGCTGATCGACCGGATCGGCGGGGCGCTCGGACTGCGGTTTCCGGCCGGGCCGGCCCTGGAGGAGGCGGCGCTGCGGGCGTCGGGCGTGTACCGCTGCCGTCCGTCCGTGGAAAACGGCTGCTGCCATCTGTCGGGGGTGGAGAACCAGTGCCGCGACCGGATCGCGCGCGGGGAGCCGCCGGAGGAGGTGGCGCTGTTTTGCCTCAAAAGCATCGAGGCGGCGCTGTGCCGGATGGTGGAGGCCGCGCGGGAGACCTACGGAGAGCTGCCGCTGCTGTGTGCGGGCGGCGTGATGTCCAACGGGCTTCTGCGCCGGACGCTGTCGGAGCGGTACGGCGGACGGTTTGCGCCGCCGGCGCTGTCGCGGGATAATGCGGCGGGAATTGCCTATCTGACCTATTTAAAATATACGGAAGAGCGGGAGAACGGACGATGAAGGTCATCACGGTCGGTCAGCTCAACCGCTATGTCAAGTCGCTGCTGGAGGGGAATCCCCATCTGGCGGATGTGTACATCAGCGGAGAGATCAGCAACTTCACCAATCATTATAAATCGGGGCATCTGTACCTGTCGCTCAAGGACGACCAGGCGCTGGTGAAGGCCGTGATGTTCCGCGGCGCCGCCTCCCGCCTGAAATTCACGCCCGAAAACGGCATGAAGGTGATTGTGCGGGCGCGGGTCTCGCTGTACGAGAAGGACGGCGCCTATCAGATCTACATCGAGGAAATGCAGCCCGACGGCGTCGGGGCCCTGCAGCTGGCCTATGAGCAGCTCAAGGCGCGGCTGGCGGCCGAGGGGCTGTTTGACGAGAGCCGGAAGCGTCCGCTTCCGCGCTATCCGTCGCGCATCGGGGTGATTACCTCCCCGACCGGCGCGGCGGTCCGGGATATTCTCAATATCCTCGGGCGGCGGTATCCGCTGGCCGAGGTGGTGATGGTCCCCGTGCTGGTGCAGGGGGACGGCGCTCCGCCGCAGCTGTGCCGTGCGCTGCAGCTGCTCAACGAGCGGCAGGCGGCGGATGTGATCATCATCGGCCGCGGCGGCGGCTCCATCGAGGAGCTGTGGGCGTTCAACGACGAGCGGGTGGCGCGGGCCGTGGCGGGCTCCCGTATTCCCGTGATCTCGGCGGTCGGTCATGAGACGGATTTTACCATCTGCGATTTTGCGGCCGACCTGCGGGCGCCGACACCGTCGGCGGCGGCCGAGCTGGCCGTTCCGGATCAGAACGAGCTGCAGGTGCGGCTGCTGCATCTGCGGCAGCGGGCGGCTGCGGCGGCGGAGCACCGGCTGCGGGAGGACACGCAGCGGCTGCTGCATCTGCGGCAGAAGCGCTGCCTGGCCTCGCCGCTGTACGCGGTGGAGGAGCAGGGAATGCGGCTCGATTACCTGACACGCCGGTTTTCCGGGGCGGCGCAGATGCGGCTCGGGG
>URYX01000061.1 GCA_900552225.1 uncultured Oscillospiraceae bacterium
CAGCGATCCATCGCCTGCTTTTCGATGTAGCGGTGCGCCTCCTGCTCGGTCATCTTCAGCTGATCGATCAGCAGCCATTTGGCACGGCTCACCAGCCGGATCTCCTCCATCTTCTCCTCGATGGAGGCGGTTTTCTGCTCCATGCGGCGCAGACGCTCGCGCGTGCCGCACAGGAGCTGCAGCGACCCCGTCACCAGGGCGGCGGAGGTCGGCTTGGACAGCGTCAGCACGCCGAACGGTGCCACCCGCGCGCTGATATCGGGGAACTGCTCCGCCCGTACCAGCAGCAGCACGCCGGTGCCGCCGCTGTCGCAGAGATCCAGCGCGAGCCGCGTACCGAATTCGTCGGGCAGGGGGGTGTTGATGAGCACGATATCCCAGGCCCTTTCCACAATTTTCCGGCGGGCATCGGCCGCGTCCGCGGCCACGGCCACGGGGCGGTAACGGCTTTCCGGCAGCAGCTGAAGGAGGGTTTCATTGAATTTGGCGGAGGCGGAGACCACCAGTGCGCTGTAGAAGCGTTCGGCTGCATCCATCGGATGTTCTCCTCCTCCTGTGGTTGTGGATCGGCTGCCGGGGTGACTACGCGGTGTATAACCGGATCACGGAGTGCGGCAGGCTTGCGGCCAGGAACGGGTCCCCCGCCGCACACCGCCCGGCCTCCTCCCGGCTCTGCGGCAGCACGGCATAGTCCGCCAGCACCGCGGCCGGAGCGGAAAACAGGTTAAAGTCCGCCGGCTGCGGCAGGCTCAGCCCCTCCCGGATCCCGCAGAGCCCGGCGCGGATCAGCAGGGTAAAGGCGAGATACGGATTGCACAGCGGATCGGGGGAGCGCAGCTCGGCGCGCCGGTATTCTCCCTCGGCGGCCGGGATGCGGATGAGCTGCGAGCGGTTTTCGCGTGACCAGGAGATGTAGCGGGGCGCCTTGTGCTCCCCGAGCCGCCGGTAGGAATCCTCGCCGGGATTGAGAAACACCGTCATGGCGGAGATGTGGGCCAGAATGCCGGCAATGACCTGCGGCATGACGTCCCGCCCGTCCGCGCTTTTGGCGGAAAAATTGATGTGCATCCCGTTGCCGGCCTGATCGGGCAGCGGCTTCGGTGAAAAATCGGCGCAGAGCCCGTCCAGAGCCGCGATGGTGTGTACCACACCGCGGAAGGTCACGGCATTGTCGGCTGCGGTCAGGGGATCGGAGTAGCGGAAATCAATTTCGTTTTGCCCGGGCCCCTCCTCGTGATGCGAGCTCTCCGGGCAGATGCCCATGCGCTCAAGGGTCAGGCAGATTTCGCGGCGGACATTTTCGCCCCGGTCCTCCGGCGCAATGTCCATATATCCCGCATGATCGTAGGGAATCCGCGTCGGCTCTCCCGCCTCGTCGCGGCGGAACAGATAAAACTCCATCTCCGCCCCGAACGAAAAGGAGATCCCCTCCTGCGCGGCCTCCTCGACCGCCTGCCGCAGCAGCTGTCGGGCATCGGCCTCAAACGGACGCCCGTCCGGGTAGGTGACATGGCAGAACATCCGCACCACCCGCCCGTGCTCCGGCCGCCACGGAAGCAGCGACAGCGTGGAGGGGTCGGGGTGCAGAAACAGATCGGAATGCACCTCTCCGCCGAAGCCCGCAACGGCGGAGGCATCTATGGCAATTCCGTAAGTAAAGGCGCGGGAGAGCTCCTGCGGCATGACGGAGATGTTTTTCTGCACGCCAAAGGCGTCGCAGAAGGCCATGCGGATAAACTTGACGTCTTCCTCCGCCACGTATTGCAGGACTTCGTCCTTGGAATACTTCACTGCGACCCCGCCTTTCTCAATTGGCAACATACATTTGCCGATAGGGATTCCTGCTGTCCGGCACCACAACCGTGTAGGTGTCGTGCCGCAGAGTGTCGGCATCATAGCCGAACAGCGCACAGAAGCGCGTAAGATACGGCTCCATGGCGGCCATTTCCTCCGCCGAGGCCGTGTGTGAGGTGGTTTGATGCGGGAAGTGTATGCCGGAGACATCCCCGCGCAGTATCATCCGGCCGCCGTGCATGCCGGTGCAGGGGAAATTGCCGACGATCGGCCGTCCGTCCGTGTGCAGTCCGAGCACCAGAATCAGCCCTCCGGCCTGATATTCCCCGAGAAAGCTGCCCGCCCGTCCTCCGATGACGAGCACCGGCTGCTTGCTTTCATAGGCCTTCATGTGGATGCCGGCACGGTAGCCGGCGTTGTCCCGGACATAGATGGCGCCGCCGCGCATGGCGTATCCGGCGGCATCCCCGATGGAGCCGTGTACCACGATCAGCCCCTCGTTCATCGTGTCTCCGACCGCGTCCTGCGCATTGCCGTTGACCGTGATGTGCGCACCGTTGAGATAGGCGCCGAGCGCATTGCCCGGGACCCCGTCAATCTCGATGCTCCGGCTGCCGAGACCGGCCGCAATGAAGCGCTGCCCGAGGCAGCCGCGGATGCGGCAATCCTCGTCCGTTTGCCGGATTTCCCGGTTCAGGGACGCAAAATCCAGTCCCCTCGCATCAATGGACATCATATTATACCACACCTCCCAAAATTTTTCTACGGTAAATTGACGGAAAAGCGGACAAATTCGGATTTTTTTTGAGATGTTCAAAATCGATCTCCGCAAGCGGCGTGCGCGAGCGGATCAGATCGGTATAAATGCCCGCCCGTTCCACCGCACCGATCAGAATGTATCCGACCAGGCGTCCGTCCCGAAGGAACAGCCGCTTGAGATGCTCCCCGTCGGATTCCTCGTATACCTCGCCGCCCTGCTCCGGCGTGGGACAGCTGCCGGCGGTCATGGCGTGACAGCCGAAGAAGCCGATGGAATTCATCGGGATGGCATCGTCAAAGACGTCGTTCCCGCCCGCCATGTTGATGCCGGCGCAGCGCCCCTGCCGGTAGGCGTTCGGGAGCAGCGCCATCACCCTGACGGTGCCGTCGGATACGTCCACAGCCTCCGTGCAGTCCCCGGCGGCGAACACGTCCGGCAGGGAGGTGCGCATGGCACTGTCCACCGTGATTCCGCGGCCGCAGGCTCCGCCCGCCTCGCGGACCAGCGCGGTGTTGGCCCGCACGCCGACCGCCAGAATCAGCAGGTCAAACGGCACCGCGGCCCCGCTTCTCATGTGGGCCGTGTTCCCCTCAAAGCGCGCGGCCGAATCCCCGAGCCGGAAGGAGACGCCGTGCCGCTCCAGCTGCCGCTGCAGCAGGGCGGCGCTTTCGGTGTCCAGAATACTCGAGAGGATCCGGTCGGCCAGATCGCAGACCGTCAGGCTGCCGACCCGTCCGCACAGCCCCTCGGCGCATTTCAGTCCGATGAGCCCGGCCCCGACGATCAGCACGCGGCTGTCCGGCCGCAGCTCCCGCTCGATGGCCAGCGCATCGTCCCAGGTCATGAAGGCATGGGCGCTCGGCACGGTGTCGAGCCCCTCCATGGGCGGCACAAACGGGGAGGAGCCGGCGGCGACGCATACGGCATCGTAGGAAAGCCGGCTGCCGTCGTCGAGCGTGAGCTCCTTTTGCTGCGGGTCGAGCCGGACGGCGGAGCAGCCGTACCGCACCGTGCAGCGATTGTCCTCGTAGAAGCCGTCCGGACGGTACGGAAGCCGGGAGAGGTCGGTCTTGCCCTCCAGATAATAGGAGATGAGCGGGCGGCAATAGACGGGATGCCGTTCGGCGGAGAGCACCGTGATGTCCGCCGTGCGGTCCACGCTGCGGATTCCCTCGATGCAGCCGGCCGCGGCAATGCCGTTGCCGACGATGACATAGTGCTTCATACCGATTCTCCCTCCTCATAGACGATGGCGCGGTTGGGACATCCGGCCACGCAGGCCGGCATCCCCGCCGCATTCTGCACGCACAGCTCGCATTTCTGCACAACGCCCTGCTCCCCCTGCGCCACCGCGCCGTAGGGGCAGACCAGAATGCAGGTCAGGCACCCGACGCAGCGGCCGCGGTCGATCCGCACCACGCCGTTTTCGTCGCGGTGCAGTGCACCGGAGATGCAGCTGCGCACGCACTGCGGGTCGGTGCAGTGGCGGCAGGATACGGCGTAGGTGACCGGACCGCATTCCTCCACGCGGATGCGCGGATACAGCGGCTTGCCCTTCAGCGCCTTGACCATGTCGCGGATACCGGAGTTGGCATAGGCACAGTTGTATTCGCAAAGATGACACCCGAGGCACCAGGCCTCACGAACATACACTCGTTTCATTCTCCCGCATGTGAGACACCGAGAATCTCAAGCTCCTTTTCCGTCAGATTGACACCGCGCAGCATCAGTCGGTTCCCGCGCAGTGCTTCGATGGAGTTGATCCCCATCCCGCCCATCAGCTCCTTGATTTCGTGGCGCCAGGCCGTCATGAGATTGACGAGCCGCTCGGCCCCGATATCCGGATTGAGCCGCCGGACCAGCTCCGGCCGCTGGGTGGCAATGCCCCAGTTGCATTTGCCGGTCTGGCAGGTGCGGCACAGATGGCAGCCGAGCGCCAGCAGCGCCGCCGTGGCGATATAGCAGGCATCCGCACCGAGCGCAATCGCCTTGACGACATCGGCGGCGGAGCGGATGCTGCCGCCGACCACCAGCGAGACCTGATGCCGGATGCCCTCATCCCGCAGCCGCTGATCGACGGCAGCCAGCGCCAGCTCAATCGGGATGCCGACGTTGTCGCGGATACGGGTGGGGGCTGCTCCGGTGCCGCCGCGGAAGCCGTCGATGGCGATGATGTCCGCGCCGCTGCGGGCAATGCCGCTGGCGATGGCGGCAATATTGTGCACGGCGGCCACCTTGACAATCACCGGCTTACGGTAGGCGGTGGCCTCCTTCAGAGAGTAGACCAGCTGCCGCAGATCCTCGATGGAGTAGATGTCGTGGTGGGGTGCGGGGGAGATGGCGTCCGATCCCTCCGGAATCATCCGCGTCCGCGAGACATCACCGACAATCTTGGCTCCGGGCAGATGCCCGCCGATGCCCGGCTTGGCACCCTGCCCCATCTTGATCTCGATGGCCGCGCCCGCATTCAGGTAATCCTCGTGCACGCCGAAGCGGCCGGAGGCCACCTGCACGATGGTGTTCTCGCCGTAGCAGTAGAAATCCTCGTGCAGTCCGCCCTCGCCGGTGTTGTAGAGGATGCCGAGCTCCCGCGCCGCGCGGGCCAGACTCTCGTGGGCATTGTAGCTGATGGAGCCGTAGCTCATGGCGGAGAACATGACCGGCATGGACAGGCAGAGCTGCGGCGGCAGCTCCGTCTGCAGCCGCCCGTCCGGCCCGCGGTGCACCTCCGCCGGCTTTTTGCCGAGGAACACCCGCGTCTCCATCGGCTCCCGCAGTGGGTCGATCGGCGGGTTCGTGACCTGGGAGGCGTTGATGAGCAGCTTGTCCCAGTAGACGGGCAGCGGCTTCGGGTTGCCCATGGAGGAGAGCAGCACACCGCCGCTCTCGGCCTGCTTGTAGATTTCCTTGATGGTATCGCTCTGCCAGTTGGCGTTTTCGCGGAAGACGCAGTCGTTTTTGACAATCTTCAGCGCATGGGTCGGACACAGCGCGACGCAGCGCTGGCAATCGACGCAGCGGGACTCGTCGCTGAGCATGAGCCCGCTGTCCGCATCGTAACGGTGCACCTCGTTGGCACACTGTCGCTCGCAGACGCGGCAGCCGATGCAGCGGTCGTAATTGCGGACCACTTCAAATTCGGGCGTGATATAGACAGACATTTCAGTAAGCACCTTCTTTTACTTTCACGATGACCGGCTCGCCGCCGGCCGGGGCATACAGATGCTCGGCATCCGGCTCCATGGCGCGGATGGCGGCCTCCTCGCTGGCAATGAACACGCAGTCGCCCTTTTCCGCCGTCACCATGGAGCGCAGCTTCAGGCGGTCGTTGAGAGCCATCAGGCCGCCCCGGAAGCCGAGAATGATGGAAAACGGCCCGGTGACCAGCAGGCTCGGATAGACGGTGCGCAGATACGCCAGCTGCTCCGCCTGCTCCGGAGGCGCCTGCTCGATGGTGCTCCAGAAGGGGGCGGCGATGACGGAGGCGGTTTCCTCCAGCGTCAGCCCCTGCCGCCGCAGCAGATAATCCGCAATGTAGGTGATGACCTCGGTGTCGGTCTGCAGCGTACAGCGGTAGCCGAACATCTCGATGTAGCGCCGGTTGGCGTCGTAGGAGGAAATCTCCCCGTTGTGGACAATGGAATAGTCCAGAAGCGCAAACGGATGGGCACCGCCCCACCAGCCCGGAGTGTTCGTGGGATACCGCCCGTGTGCCGTCCAGGAGTAGGCCTCGTATTCCTCCAGCCGGTAAAACCGGCCGACATCCTCCGGGAATCCGACCGCCTTGAAGACCCCCATGTTCTTGCCGCTCGAAAAGACATAGGCCCCGTCCAGCCGGGCGTTGATGTGCATGACCGTGCGGGCGACGTATTCCTTTTCGTCGAGCTGCAGACGGGACAGCACCGACGCAAGCGGCGCGACGAAATAGCGCCAGATCAGGGGAACGTCGGTAATCTCCGGGATTTTCCGGATGGGGATGTTCTCGGATTTGACAATCTCGAACCGCTCCTTGAGCAGCTGCTCGCAGGCAATGCGCGCCTCATTGTCATTGTAGAAAATATGCAGTGCGTAAAACTCCCGGTAGTCGGGGTAGATTCCGTAGCCGGCAAAGCCGCCCCCGAGGCCGTTGGAGCGGTCGTGCATGGGAATCATGCTGCCGATGATGCTCTCTCCCGTCATCCGGCGGCCGTCGCGGGAGATGACGGCCGAGATGGCGCAGCCGGACGGAATCCGGATTTGACCTTCCGTTTTCATAGCGCTCGTCCTTTCTGAAATAAAACAGCAAAGGCGTTCCCTCCGACAGGGGGCACTTGCCCTCGGTCCGAATGAACGCCTTTGCTCATTGACGGAAGCAGTATAGCATATATACCTTGATTTGTCAATCGGGTTTCCGCAGAAAACGCAAAGAAAATGCAGGATTGAATTTCAAAAACTTCAAAAATTTTCAAAAAGGGGGTTGACAAACGAAAAAATCGGAGTATAATACGTTGCATAAAGGCAAAGGCGTCTTAGAGCAATCAAGCTCTCGGACGCCTTTTTTGCATTTTGCGGCCAAACGGACAGAGCCTGACGGGGCAACGGAGTCCTGCAGGATCTGTGCGGATTTGCATCGTTTTTGAAAAAGGGAGTGCAGTGGTATGAAAACGGTATCGGAGTATTTCGGAAGCCTGGTCTTTGACGACCGCGTGATGAAGGCGACGCTGTCGGCGGAGGTGTATGCCTCGCTCAAAAAGACCATCGATGAGGGGGCAAGCCTGCGCAGCGAGGTGGCCAATGCGGTGGCCTCCGCCATGAAGGATTGGGCCATTGAGCACGGCGCCACCCATTTTACCCATTGGTTCCAGCCGCTGACCGGCATCACGGCCGAGAAGCACGACAGCTTTATCAGCCCGGCCCCCGACGGGCGGGTCATCATGGAGTTCTCCGGCAAGGAGCTGATCCAGGGCGAGCCGGATGCCTCCTCCTTCCCGTCGGGCGGACTGCGTGCCACCTTCGAGGCGCGCGGCTACACGGCATGGGACCCGACCTCCTATGCGTTTATTAAGGATAAGACGTTGTGCATCCCGACGGCGTTCTGCTCCTACGGCGGCGAGGCCCTCGATAAAAAGACGCCGCTGCTGCGCTCGATGGAGGCGCTCAATAAGCAGGCACTGCGGATTCTCCGCCTGTTCGGCAATACCGAGGTCAAATGCGTGCGTACCTCGGTCGGCCCGGAGCAGGAGTATTTCCTGGTCGATAAGGCCATGTACGAAAAGCGGAAGGATCTGATGTTCACCGGCCGCACGCTGTTCGGCGCCATGCCGCCCAAGGGGCAGGAGCTGGATGACCACTATTTCGGTGTCATCAAGCCGCGCGTGGCCGCCTATATGGCCGACCTGAACGAGGAGCTGTGGAAGCTCGGCATCCTGGCCAAGACGGAGCATAACGAGGTGGCCCCGGCGCAGCATGAGCTGGCCCCGATCTATACGACCACCAACATCGCCACCGACCACAACCAGCTGACGATGGAGATGATGCAGAAGGTGGCGGCGCGGCACGGCCTGGTCTGCCTGCTGCATGAGAAGCCGTTTGCCGGCGTCAACGGCAGCGGCAAGCACAACAACTGGTCCATGGCGACGGATACCGGCGTCAACCTGCTGAAGCCGGGCGATACACCGCACGAAAACGCGCAGTTCCTGCTGTTCCTGTGCGCCGTCATCAAGGCGGTGGATGACTATCAGGATCTGCTGCGGCTGTCGGTGGCCACGGCCGGCAACGATCACCGGCTCGGTGCCAACGAGGCCCCTCCGGCCGTCATCTCCATGTTCCTCGGGGATGAGCTGACGGCAGTGCTCGATGCCATCGAGAACGACACGCCCTACAGCGCGGCGGAAAAGACCGTGATGAAGCTCGGCGTCCACGTGCTGCCGAAGTTCACGCGTGACACCACCGACCGCAACCGCACGTCGCCGTTCGCCTTCACCGGCAACAAATTCGAGTTCCGGATGCTCGGCTCCTCCAACAGCATCGCCTGCGCCAACATTATGCTGAACGCGGCGGTGGCAGAGTCGCTGAAGGTGTACGCCGACCGTCTGGAGCAGGCGGAGGATTTTGAAACCGCACTGCATGAGATGATTCAGAAGACCATCCGGGACCACAAGCGCATCATCTTCAACGGCAACGGCTACGACGATGCCTGGATTAAGGAGGCGACCGAGAAGCGCGGCCTGCTCAACTTCAAGAGCGCGGCAGATGCATTCCCGCATTACGTTGACCAGAAGAACCTCGACCTGTTCGCAAAGCACAATGTTTACACCTCTGCGGAGATCTATTCCCGTATGGAGACCCAGCTTGAGGAGTACAACAAGATCCTGCACATCGAGGCTATGACCATGAGCGACATGGTACGCGAGGAGATCACTCCGGCG
>URYX01000062.1 GCA_900552225.1 uncultured Oscillospiraceae bacterium
GGCCTTTTTTGACAGTCTGTGAGCGCCGGGACGGAAAAACACCGTCCCGGCGCTCTTTTGAGTTTGCACTCTTTTGCCCGGCCCTGCATAAGCAGTGCTCCTCCGGCGGATACTACCGAAAAAGGCGGCAGGGCCGCGGGAGGAATGCAGCATTGCAATTACGCACGGATTTGGCGTTGGAGGCGGTGGCGGATCGTCCGCTGTCCGAGGAGGATATCACGCTGCGCAGCGAGGAGAAGGACGGGGTGCGGCTGACGTACCTGCATGTACGCAGCGCCTACGGAGCCCGTGAGCTGCAGAAGCCGCAGGGACGGTATGTCACCATGGAGCTGCCGCCTCTGTCGGATCAGGACAGCCGGCTGGAGACCTATGCGCGGCGGCTCGGCCGGGAGCTGCAGGCCATGCTGCCGCCGGAGGGGACGGTGCTGGTGGTCGGCCTCGGAAACAGTGCCATTACGCCGGATGCCCTCGGGCCGCAGACCGCCCGGCTGGTGCTGGCTACGCGTCATATCGAAGGGGAATTTGCCCGCAGCACGGGCCTGAACGATCTGCGGCCGACGGCGGTGTTTGCGACCGGCGTGCGGGGCAACACCGGGGTGGAGAGTGCGGAGGCGGTGCGCGGTCTGTGCTCGGAGGTGCATCCGGCCGCCGTGATTGCCGTGGATGCATTGGCCGCCAAGAGCATGGCGCGGCTCGGCCGGACGGTGCAGCTGTCGGACAGCGGCATCGCCCCCGGGTCGGGAGTCGGCAACACCCGGCGGGCCCTGAACCGGGAGACCCTCGGGGTGCCGGTGATTGCCGTCGGCGTGCCGACGGTGGTGGATGCGGCGACGCTGGTCGCGGATCTCGTCGGCTTCGAGGAGGCGGGGCAGCTGAACGGCTGCACCATGATGGTGACGCCGCGGGAAATCGACCTGATTGTGCGGCGTGCCTCGCGGCTGATTGCCATGGCCGTCCACAGCGCCCTTCAGCCTGCCTATTCGCCGCTGGAGCTGATGACCATCGCGGAATAAGCAGACGAAATAGCATAGTCCGGCACCCCCTTGCATACAGATGGAAAAGAATGTCAGAGAGCGGGGAGGGACGGACATGAAGCCGATGCTACAACGTCTGCTGCGGGCGGCCGTGGGAGTCGGTATGGGCGCGGTGCTGGCGGTACTGGCCATCGTGATGCCCGGCTGGGTGAGCGGGGAGCTCGGAGAGCGGCTGGCGCTGCTGACCGCCTCGCTGACCCAGCCGCAGCAGGGCCTGCAGCTGCTGTCCCGCGAGTGGCAGCCGCCGCAGACGTCCGATGCTCCGCAGCCAACGGCCGCGGCCGAGCCTCCGCTTCCCGCCCTGCCCGAGCGGGAGGAGACCCGGGAGCAGGCCCCCGATACGGGAACGGCCGCGGCGGTGATCCCGCCGAAGGGCGAGGGCGGCGGCACGGTGATCGAGGAGCAGATCGGCGGCGGCACGGCACTCTCGGATACGGTGTATATGAAGAATTCCAGCGGCTTCGACCGGGATTTTGCGGCGCTGCTGCAGCAGAAAACGGACATCCGCTTTGCCGACACCGACGAGCCGCAGGTGCTGATCGTGCACTCCCACACGACCGAGAGCTACATGACCTATTATGCCGGCTATTATAACGAGGGCGACTGTGTTCGCTCGACGGATACAGAGCATAATCTGTGCGTGGTGGGAGAGGTGCTGGCCAACCGGCTGCGGGCGGCCGGCATCGGAGTCATTCACGACCGCGAGGTGCATGACTACCCGCAGTATACGGGGGCCTATGACCGCTCGGGCGCGGTGGTGCAGGAGACGGTAGCGCGCTATCCGTCCCTCCGTCTGGTCATCGACCTGCACCGCGATGCACTGCAGCGGGACGACACCACCAAGGTCAAGCCGACCGTCACGGTCGGTGACGAAAAGGCGGCGCAGATGATGCTGGTGGTGGGGGCGGCGAGCTATGAGGATGCCCCGAACCCCTACTGGGAGACCAACGTGGTGCTGGGGCTGCAGCTGCAGTCCTACCTCAGCGGCAAATACGAGGGACTGATGCGGCCGATCTCCTTTACGGAGAGCCGCTATAATCAGCAGATGTTCCCCGGGTTCCTGCTGATCGAAATGGGCAGCGATACCAATACCTTTCGCGAGGCTATGTATTCGGCGGGGCTGCTCGGGGATGCCCTGCTGCACATTTTACGGGAGGGAGCGTAACGGGACGTGCCGACACACGGAAAACGAAAACGGAGCGGCGGCGCCGGAGCCTTCGGCTGTGCCTTTGTGCTGTCGCTGATCGGGCTGCTGCTCTGGACGGGACTGATGACGGCGGATTACCGCTCCCGGCAGATGCGGGACGGCGCCCGCAGTGCCCGGAGCTATACGGAGCGCGCCGCGGAGCGGCAGCCGGCGGCGGAGCAGCAGGGGCTGTACGAGGCCGTATGGCAGGCTCTGCCGGCCCGGTGCCGGGCCGTTCTCGGACTGTGGGCCGGGGAGACGGTGCTGGTGAGGGAGGCGGAAAGCGCCGACCGGGAATGGCGCGAGTCGGACGGCACATAGAGAAGCGGGCCGCACACGGACCGCCTACAGAGGAGCACTCCTTGCCCCTGCCGCCTTTCGGACCGCCTCCGAGCGTGTCAAAAACAGAGTTTTTTGACACGCTCAGCAAAAGAGAAGGGGAGACCCTGCGGCCTCCCCTTCTCTTTTGCCATCTTATGAATGTATGGTATGCAGGCTCCTCCGTCACCCTGTCGGCGGAGGGCTTCAGGCCTCGTCGTCCTTTTCTTCCGGAGGCGGCGTCACCTCGGCGTGTACCGTCACGATGCGCAGATCCTCCATCTCGGTCACCGTAAAGGTGACGTTCTGCCAGGTCACACACTCCCGCGCCTCGGCATCGGGAATATGTCCGAGCTCGTTCATCAGAAAACCGGCCAGCGTGTCGTAGTCCCCCTCGGGAAGGTGGATGTGCAACAGCTCATCGACCTCCTCGATGTCCAGGGAGCCGTCGAGGTCGTAGGTGTTGTCACCGGTTTTGGTGACCTCCTCCTCCTCGTTGTCGAATTCGTCCTGAATGCTGCCGACGATGGATTCGAGCAGATCCTCCATGGTCACGATACCGGCGACTCCGCCGTATTCGTCCACCACCATGGCCATCTGAATATGCTTTTCGCTCATTTCCCCGAACAGCTCGCTGCACTTTTTGGTGGCCGGCACGAAATAGGTCTCGCGCATCAGACTGCGTACCGTGACCTCCTGAGGCACAGGCTGCCCCACATACGGCAGCAGATCCTTGACATACAGCAGACCGACGATGTGGTCAATATCCTCCTCATAGACGGGGAGGCGGGAATATCCGTGTTCCACGCAGAGGCGGATCGCATCCGCGATGCTCTCACCGACCTCCAGCGCCTCCACATCGATGCGGGGCGTCATGATGTCCTCCGCCGTGATGTCGTCAAACTCAAAGATGTTGTCCAGCATATCCCGCTGCTGTCCCTCGATGACGCCCTTTTCCTCGCCGACGTCCACCATCAGGCGAATCTCCTCCTCCGTGACGTTTTCCTCATCGGCGTGAGGATCCACACCGAACAGACGCACGATCAGGTTGGTGGTGCCGGAGAGCAGCCGGACAAAGGGGCGGAACAGAAACGCCACGACGCGCAGAATACCGATAAAGGCAAAGGACAGCCGTTCGGCCTTCTGCATGGCGATGCGCTTCGGCACCAGCTCACCGAATACCAGGGAGAAGAACGAGGTAATCAGCGTGACCAGAATCAGACAGACGGTCTGCGTGCCGGCCAGATGTCCCTCCAGCGCGGGGAATACACCGACGAACCAGCGGGCCAGCGGCTCGGACATGCTGTCCGCCGCGGAGGCCGCGGTCAGGAAGCCGGCCAGCGTGACACCGATCTGAATGGTGGCCAGAAAGTTGGAGGAATCGGCGGTCAGCTTCAGGATCTGCCGGGCCTTCCGATTGCCCTCCTCCGCCATTTTCCTGAGCTTGTTGTCGTTCAGTGAGATCACGGCGATCTCGGAGGATGCGAAGAAGGCGTTGATCAGTACCAGCAGGAGCAGCAGCAAAATCTGCATCCATAGGTTTCCTGTCGCTGAGGGAGGTTGAGCAGGGTCAGGCATAGCAAACAATAACTCCTTTCTGAGGCAGGCGGAATCCGCCTGTACGGTGCGGGCAAAAACGCCGGTATTGCACCGTGCTTGTCGTCCGCCGTGACAAAACGTCACACGGCTTACCACTTATCATACCGTTTTTTCGCGGAAATGTCAACCGCGGCCTGTAGGCATTTCGGACGGTTTGCCGCAAAAATCGGCCAAAAAACGGGCAAATGGAGCCAATACCTGTTCCAATGCTCGTGCATGCACGGAGCCGCGCCTTATACGTTGAAGCGGAACAGCACAATGTCGCCGTCCTGCATGACGTACTCCTTGCCCTCCGAGCGCACCAGCCCCTTTTCCTTGGCGGCCGTCATGCTGCCGCAGGCAATAAGGTCGGCATAGGCAACCACCTCGGCCCGGATGAAGCCGCGCTCAAAGTCCGAGTGAATCTTTCCGGCGGCCTGCGGGGCCTTGGTGCCGCGGGTAATGGTCCACGCCCGCACCTCCGGCTGGCCGGCCGTCAGATACGAGATCAGACCGAGCAGGCGGTAGCTGACCTGAATCAGACGGTCGAGGCCGGAATGCGCGAGCCCGAGCTCGGACAGAAACAGCTGCTTCTCGTCCTCCTCCAGCCCGGCAATCTCCTCCTCCAGCCGCGCGCAGATCGGCAGCACCTCCGCATGCTCGGCAGCGGCCAGCTCCTGTACCTTCCGGTAGAGCGGCCGGGTATCCACCCCGGCGGTGAAATCCTCCTCGCTCATGTTGGCGGCATAGATGACCGGCTTCGCGGTCAGCAGCGATACCGAGGAGAGCATGGCCGCCTCCTCCGGTGTCAGCTCGAGCGAGCGGGCCGGCTTTCCGGCCTCCAGCGTTTCCTGCACACGGCGGAAGAAGTCCAGCTCCGCCTGCAGGGAGCGGTCTCCCTTGAGGGCCTTCTGCGTCCGGTCGATTTTGCGCTCGACCGTCTCCATGTCAGAGAAAATCAGCTCCAGATTGATGGTCTCGATATCCCGCAGCGGATCGACCGATCCGTCCACATGGATGATGTCATCGTCCTCAAAGCAGCGCACCACGTGCACAATGGCATCCACCTCGCGGATGTTGGCCAGGAACTTATTGCCGAGCCCCTCTCCGCGGCTGGCTCCCTTGACCAGTCCCGCAATGTCCACGAATTCAATGACGGCGGGCGTCACCTTGACCGGATGGTACATGTCCGCCAGCACCTTCAGGCGCTCGTCCGGCACCGCGACGACGCCGACATTCGGCTCGATGGTGCAGAACGGATAGTTGGCGCTCTGTGCGCCGGCGTTGGTGATGGCGTTGAACAGTGTGGATTTGCCGACATTCGGCAGTCCGACGATACCTAATTTCAAGCTCAAAACTTCCTCTCGTTCCTCTGAAACTTCCTGCGCCGCGGCACATTACCGCCCACAGCACTGCTTGTATTTCTTGCCGCTGCCGCAGGGGCAGGGATCGTTGCGGCCGACGCGCTGCGCCGCCGTTTTGCGCACCGGAGCCTTGGCGGCGGTGCCGTCGCCGGAGGTGGCGGTCGGCTTCATGACCTGCTCACGCTTCGGCTCCTCCTGCGTGCGGATCTCCACCGTCAGCATCAGCCGCGCCGTGTCCTCGCGGATGGAGGCGATCATGCGGTCGAACATCTCGAAGCCCTCGATCCGATACATGACCACCGGGTCCTTCTGCGCATAGGAGCGCAGGTGGATGCCCTTGCGCAGCTCATCCATGTTGTCGATGTGATCCATCCAGTAGCGGTCCACGGTCTTGAGCAGGATGACGCGCTCCAGCTCCCGCATCAGCTCGCCGTACTTCTTCTCCTTGGCCTCGTAGCGCTCGTGCGCCCGTTCGGTCAGCAGCTCGGTCAGCTCCTGCGAGGAGGCATCCTCACGCTCCTGCGCGGTAAAGCGGAAATCCGTATCGCTGCACAGCCAGCCGTTGTAATATTCCCGCAGCCCGTCGAGGTTCCAGTCGTCGGGCAGCTTGTCGTCGCCCGCAAACAGCGCCACATTGGCGGCAATCGACTCGTCGATCATGCCGAGGATGCTGTCGCGCACGTTTTCGCCGTTGAGCACCTTGTCGCGCTGCGAATAGATGATCTCGCGCTGCTTGTTCATGACATCGTCGTATTGGAGCACGCTGCGGCGAATGCCGAAGTTGCGCTCCTCCACGCGGTGCTGCGCCGTTTCGATGGAGCTGGTGAGCATGCGGTTTTCGATCGGGGTATCCTCATCCACGCCGAGCATGTTCATCATGGCGTTCATGCGGTCGCCGCCGAACAGGCGCATCAGGTCGTCCTCCATCGACAGGAAGAAGCGGGAGGCACCGGGGTCGCCCTGCCGGCCGGAACGGCCGCGCAGCTGGTTGTCGATCCGGCGGGACTCGTGCCGCTCGGTGCCGAGGATGAACAGACCGCCTGCCGCGCAGACCTTTTCGGCCTCGGGACGGATGCTCTCCTTGTATTTTTCCTCCAGAGTGCGGAAGGCCTCGCGCGCGGCGAGAATCTCCTCGTCCTCCGTCTCGCCGTAGGCCGTCGATTCCGCAATCAGCTCCTCGCTGAGCCCCATCCGGCGCATCTCGGACAGCGCCAGGAACTCCGCATTGCCTCCGAGCTTGATGTCCGTGCCGCGTCCCGCCATGTTGGTGGCGATGGTGACGGCCCCGTACTGACCGGCCTGTGCGACGATGGCCGCTTCCTTCTCATGATGCTTGGCATTGAGCACCTGGTGCGGGATGCCGCGCTGCTTCAGCATGGAGGACAGCAGCTCGGACTTCTCGATGGAGATGGTGCCGACCAGCACCGGCTGCCCCTTGGCGTGGCATTCCTCAATCTGGCGGATGACGGCCCGGAACTTGCCGGCCTCGGTCTTGTAGACGCTGTCCGGCAGGTCGGTGCGGATGACCGGACGGTTGGTCGGGATTTCCACCACGTCGAGGTGGTAGATCTGCTCAAACTCGGTGGCCTCCGTCTTGGCGGTACCGGTCATACCGGAGAGCTTGCGGTACAGGCGGAAGAAATTCTGGAAGGTGATGGTGGCGAGCGTCTTGCTCTCGTGCTCCACCTTGACGCCCTCCTTGGCCTCAATGGCCTGATGCAGCCCCTCGTTGTAGCGCCGTCCGAACATCAGACGGCCGGTGAACTCGTCAACGATGATGACCTCGTTGTCCTTCACCACATAGTCCACATCGCGCTTCATGACGCCGCGGGCCTTGATGGCCTGGTTGATGTGGTGCAGCAGCGTCATTTCGTCGGGATCCATGAGGTTCTCCACATGGAAATAGGCCTCGGCCTTTTTGACGCCCTGCTGGGTCAGCGTGGCGGTGCGCGCCTTTTCGTCGATGATATAGTCGCCGTCGCCGGTGTCCTGATCCTCCTTGGCGTCCATCTCCTTGACCTTGGTGGCCCGCAGCGCTTTGGCAAAGCTGTCGGCACGCTCGTACAGGTCACTCGACCGGTCGCCCTGCCCCGAGATGATGAGCGGGGTACGCGCCTCGTCGATCAGGATGGAGTCCACCTCATCCACAATGGCGAAGGCGTGGCCGCGCTGCACCTTGTCCTTTAAGTAGATTACCATGTTGTCCCGCAGATAGTCGAAGCCGAGCTCGTTGTTGGTGCCGTAGGTGATGTCGGCGGCATAGGCGGCCCGCCGCGCCGCCTTGTCCATGTCGTGGGTGATGAGCCCGACCGTCAGCCCGAGATAGCGGTATACCTTGCCCATCCATTCGCTGTCGCGGCGGGCGAGGTACTCGTTGACGGTGACGACGTGGACGCCCTCGCCCGTCAGCGCGTTCAGATAGGCGGGCAGGATCACGGTCTGCGTCTTGCCCTCACCGGTTTTCATCTCGGCAATCCGCCCCTGATGGAGCACGATGCCGCCGAGAATCTGTACGGGGAAGTGGGGCGTGCCGAGCACGCGGTCGGTAGCCTCGCGGCAGACCGCAAAGGCGTCCGGCAGAATATCGTCCGTCGTCTCTCCGGACGCCAGCCGCGCACGCAGGATATCGGTCTGTCCGCGCAGCTCCTCCTCGCTCATCGCCCGGTATGTATCCGCCAGAGCCAGCGTCCTGTCACACAGCGGCTGAATCCGCTTGATTTCGCGCTTGCTGTAATCTCCGAATAATGCCTGAATCAGTCCCAAATCGGAACACCTCCGTTGAAAGGATATCCCGCCGACCGGCGGGCTTATACGATTTTCCTGCACACAGGGGAAGCACTGTATAATTTCATATCATAGCATACTTTACACGGTTTTACCAGTAAAAAATGCGAAAATCCCGAGATTTCTCGGAAAACCCGGCTTGTCAAACGGGCGGTTTCGCGGTATACTGCTTGCAGGAATTCCGGGAAATGTCGGATTTTCCGGAAACGAAGGAGGTATGCGGCGTGCAGATCGGAGAGGTGACCCTGCGGGGATATGCACTGCTGGCCCCGATGGCCGGGGTGGCGGATCGGGCCTTCCGCCGGATCTGCCGTGACTACGGCGCGGCGGGAGTGGTCAGCGAGATGGTCTCCTCCAAGGGGCTGTGTCAGGGGGACCGCAAGAGCCGGGAGCTTTTGGTGCTGGATCGCGAGGAGCGTCCGGCGGCCGTGCAGCTGTTCGGGGATGACCCCGCGCGGATGGCGGAGGCGGCGCGGCAGGCGATGGCGGCCGCGCCGGACTGGATCGACATCAACATGGGCTGTCCGGCCCCGAAAATTGCGGGCAACCGCTGCGGCAGTGCGCTGATGCGCGACCCCGAGCTGTGCCGCCGGATCGTGGCGGCGGTGGCGGCGGCGGTGCCGGTACCGGTGACGGCCAAAATACGCAAGGGCTATGCCGCCGACGCAGTGAA
>URYX01000063.1 GCA_900552225.1 uncultured Oscillospiraceae bacterium
CTTTCCGCCCGATTTTTTGAAAAACAGCGGCTTCGTTACGGCTTTACCACCAAATTTACCAGCTTCCCCGGAACATACAGCTCGCGCACCAGGGCCTTTCCGGCAATTTCTGCGGCAATCCGTTCATCGTCCTTGGCCAGCGCGATAACCTCCTCCGCCGAGGCCTCCGCCGGGACATTCAGACGGGCGCGGATTTTGCCGGACACCTGAACGGCAATCTCCACCGTCTCCTCCCGGCACTTGCTCTCGTCATAGGTCGGCCACTTGGCGGAGGACAGCACACCCTCGTAGCCGCACTGCTGCCACAGCTCCTCGGTCATATGCGGGGAGAAGGGATTGAGCAGCAGCAGCAGGATCCGGTATTCCTCCCGTGTGGCTCCGCCCGCCGCATTCAGATCGTTGACCAGGGACATCAGAGCCGCGATTGCGGTGTTGTATTTCAGATTTTCGACATCCTCGCTCACCTTGCGGATCGTGCGGTGCACGGACCGCTCCACGGCGGGACGCACGCCGTCCTCCGGGCGCAGATGCTCTCCCATGCTCCACACACGGTCCAGGAAGCGGCGGCAGCCGCGCACACTGTTTGTGGACCATGGGGCGGCCTTTTCAAAATCACCGATGAACATTTCGTACAGGCGCAGCGTATCCGCGCCGAATTCCGCCACAATATCGTCGGGATTGACCACATTGCCGCGGGATTTGGACATCTTTTCCCCGCCCTCACCGAGCACCATTCCGTGGCTGGTGCGCTTGGCATAGGGTTCGGGAGTGGGAACGACGCCGATGTCATAGAGGAACTTGTGCCAGAACCGGCTGTACAGCAGATGCAGCGTGGTATGCTCCATACCGCCGTTGTACCAGTCCACCGGCAGCCAATACTTCATGGCCTCGGGCGAAGCGATGGCATCCGGGTTATGCGGATCCAGATAGCGCAGGAAATACCACGACGAGCCGGCCCACTGAGGCATCGTATCCGTCTCGCGCCGCGCCGGGCCCCCGCAGTGCGGGCAGGTCGTGTTGACCCAATCGGTCATCGCCGCGAGCGGAGATTCTCCGCTGTCGGTCGGCTCATAGCTTTTCACGTTCGGCAGACGCACCGGAAGCTCGGATTCCGGCACCGGCACGCAGCCGCACTTATCGCAGAACACCACGGGAATCGGCTCGCCCCAATACCGCTGGCGGGCAAATACCCAATCGCGCAGCTTGTAGTTGGTCTTCTTTTCCCCGATGCCGTGCTCGGTCAGATAGGCGATGATGGCCTCCTTGGCCTCCTCCACCGTCTTGCCGTTCAGGAAGTCCGAATTCACCATCGTACCCGTCTGGCAGTCCGTAAAGGGCTCCCGTTCTACATGGCCGCCCGCCACGACCTCAACAATCGGCAGATCAAACCTCTTTGCAAACTCCCAGTCGCGGGTGTCGTGAGCCGGCACCGCCATGATGGCACCCGTACCGTAGGACACCAGCACGTAATCGGAGATGAAAATCGGAATCTCCTTGCCGGTCAGCGGATGAATGGCGGCCACGCCCTCCAGGCGCACGCCGGTTTTGTCCTTGGCCACCTCGGTCCGCTCAAAGTCGGATTTCTTGGCCGCCTCCGCCTGATAGGCGCTCACCTCGTCCATATTCCGGAGCAGATCCTTCCACTCCTCGATCAGCGGATGCTCCGGAGAGATGACCATATAGGTGGCGCCGAACAGCGTATCCGGACGGGTGGTATAGATACGCAGGGGCTGACCGGCCGTGGTCCTAAAGGTCACTTCCGCGCCGGTCGAGCGGCCGATCCAGTGAATCTGCTGCGCACGCACGCGCTCGGGATAGTCCACAAGCGACAAATCATCGATCAGACGGTCGGCATAGGCCGTAATTTTCAGCATCCACTGGCTCTTGTCCCGGTGCACCACCTCGCCGCCGCAGCGCTCGCAGACACCGCCGACCACTTCCTCGTTGGCCAGCACGCATTTGCAGGAGTTGCACCAGTTGACGGACATCTCCTTCTTATAGGCCAGGCCATGCTTCAGCAGCTGCAGGAAAATCCACTGCGTCCATTTGTAATAGGACGGGTCGGTGGTGTTGATTTCGCGGTCCCAGTCAAAGGACAGACCGAGCGACTGCAGCTGCGCCTTGAAGCGTGCCACATTTTTCTTTGTGACCTCCTCGGGGTGAATGTGATTCTTGATGGCATAGTTTTCGGTCGGCAGGCCGAAGGCATCCCATCCCATCGGATACAGCACATTGTAGCCCTCCAGGCGGCGCTTCCGCGCCACCACGTCGAGCGCGGTATAGGGGCGCGGATGGCCTACGTGCAGTCCCTGTCCGGAGGGATACGGGAATTCCACCAGAGCATAGTATTTCGGAAGCGTATAGTCGTTTTTAGCGGCAAAGGTATGGTGCTCCGCCCAATACTCCTGCCATTTCTTTTCGATCTCCTGCGGGTTATAGCGCATGGTATCTCAATCCTCACTGTCTAAAAATTCCGCGGCATCCACCGCAATACCGTCTTTCCAAAGCCGCTCCAAATCGTAATAGTTCCGGGCCTCATGTCCGAAAATATGCACAATGACCGAATCGTAGTCGAGCAGAATCCAGGAGGAGCTCTGATACCCCTCGGTACGCAGCGGAGCCACTCCGGCCTGCCCGAGCTCCTCCTCCATGTGGTCGGCCAGAGCTCGCACCTGTGTCGAGCCGGTGCCCTCCGCAATCACAAAATAATCGGCCAACGAGGTCAGCCCCGTTACATGCAGCACCCGGATGCGCTCCGCCTTGTGCCGATCGAGCGAACGGACGATGTGTCCGCACAGTTCCCGTTCCGTCAAGCAGGTTCCTCCTTACTCATTCAGTGTCTTCCTCGGGGAGCTTGCCGGATTGCTCCACCAAAAGCTCCGCCATCGTCTGCCCCTCCATATCGTCATATACGGTATTGGCCAGCTCGGTCATGCGCAGGTGCTCCTCCGCAATGGCCGGTCCCTTCGGGTTAAAGGCCGCATTGAGCATCTCGCTGAGCTCCTTTTTATGCACGGAGTAGTAGTTGACCCCGTCCGCCGTGGCCGGCTCGCCGGGCAGCAGATACACGGCGATGTTCTCCCGCGGCAGCGTGCTGAGCTCCTGCACCAAATCAATCATCAGCGTGATGTCCTCGGAAATATAGTTGTCGCGGCGGGTACGGATCGGGGTGGAGCCCTTCATCACCGGCCACAGCACCTCATCGTCCAGATAGGTGCGGTCGCAGCGGAACAGCCGCTCAAACAGCGCCGCATAGACACGCCGCTGCGTCTTGAGGTTCTGCAGCTCCGAGGTGATGGTCGTTCCCGCATCACACACGTATTCGAGCGCCGCCTCGCCGTCAATCGTCTGCACTCCGGCGGGATAATCGGTCCCGGCCAGCGTAATCGGATAGGTCAGCTCCACATCGATGCCGCCCACCCAGTTGACCAGCTTCACCAGCGCCTCCTGCGGCAGCAGATAGAAGTTGTCAAGCTCGATTGCATACTGGTGGCGGAACACCTCCAGCAGATTATCCACCGCACTGCCGGTTTTCTGCGTAATCTGCGTTCCGCAGTAGGTTCCGCTTTCCGTATTGGCGTTGTGCCGTCCGTCCTCGATCTCGCCGTCGTACACCTGCCGACGGCAGGTGTCACACCAGTTGAGCGGCTTGGGGTTGCCCCACACCGCACCGACGGTCGGCACCACCCATTTATCGGTTTCCCCGAGATAGGTGGAGGTCGGAATCTGCATCACATGCACCGTTTTGGCGTCCTTATCGTAGCACACCAGGGAGAGCATCTCGAGGTCCTTGGTCTCATCCTCCCCGAACAGGCCGAACAGATAATACGCCACCCGGCTGTCTCCCTCATACGGCTTCGGGGCCTCGACATTCCCGCCCGATCCGCCGACGTAGCCCCGCACGAACTGAATCACCGCCCGTACAAAAAAAATGCCGGCAATCACCGCAAGAAGGCCGAGCACCATCAGGACCACCCGGCCGACCGGAAAATCTGTTTTTTTACGGCCGCTTTCGGCGGCCCGTTTGGACAGGCTCACCTGCTTTGCACGGCCCTTGCCGTGACGACTGTCTCTTGCCATACGCGGTTCATCCTTTCTCCTGTTTGGAAATCAGCCACGCGAGCGCCGCCTCCGTATCCGGATGCACGGCACGTCCCTTGCTTTTCAGATCCCGTATCAAAAAACGCAGAATATAGACGGATGCCTCGTCGAGCGAGCGATCCGCCAGCTGCCGCACCGTCGCCACATCGGGATACTGCCGTCCCTCGGCCGTCAGATCGGCCACGAACAGGATTTCCTCCAAAAGCGTCATACCGGCGCGGCCGGTGGTGTGGTAACGGATGGCGGAGCAGATTTCCTCATCCCGTATTCCGAGAATACGCTCACAAAATGCGGCACCGAGGCGGGCGTGCCACAGCTGCGGCGCGTGCTGCTCCACTTCATCGAACAGTATACCAAAATTTTCTGCCATTTGCAACTGCTCCGCCGTATCGGTATCCTTTAAAATATCGTGCAGCAGTCCGGCCCGGTAGGCCCGCTCCGGATCCGCCCCGTAGCGCAGTGCCAGACGGCGCGCCTCACGGGCCACAGCAAGCGAGTGCTCAAGCCGGTAGGTGGTCAGCCGGCGGCGGAGAATCTCCAGCAGCTGCTCCTCCGTCTCCGGGGCACGGTTTTCCTCCGTGTCCCGGTACAGGCCGTGCGCTTCGATGTACTCCGCAACCGCCTGCGGCACCAACGAACGGATGTCTTTGCCCTCCTTGACCCGCTGCCGGATCTCGGTGGAGGATACCGTCGGTGCCTCGACATCCTCCACAAAGCACCGGGCCCCCGCCTCCCGCAGCGTGGCGGCGTAGGCCTCCAGCGTTTCGCGCGGCACCCCGTTGCGCGGCACCGCACACAGCGCGGCCAGCGCGGCAATTTCCGGAAACCGGAACCAGGTCTTGAGGGTCAGGAACATATCCGCACCCGTCAGAAGATACCATTCCGTCTCCGGGCTCTGCGCGTGCAGCGCACAAAGAGTGTCCACCGTAAAGCTGGCGCCCCCGCGGCGCAGCTCCAGCTCCGACACCTCGAACAGCGGATCCCCCGCCGTCGCCAGGCGGCACATCTCCGCGCGGTGCGCTCCGGAGGCCATTTCCGCCTTCAGCTTATGCGGCGGCTGCGCCGTCGGCATCAGCACCACCCGATCCAGCCCGAGCCGCGCGGCAAGTCCGCGTGCCAGCGCCAGATGCCCGTTATGAATCGGATCAAAGGTGCCCCCGAACAGCGCGGCCCTCATGCCTTGCCGCCGCGGTCGCGCGGCAGAACGATTTTCGGCCCCTTCAGGTTTTTACGGTACAGCACAAACGTGCGGCCGATGACCTGCACCACCTCGCTGTGTGTGGCGGCCGCCAGCGCCTCCGCCGTCTCCCGCGCCGAAGCGGGGGCGGACTCCAGCACCTTGCCCTTGATCAGCTCGCGGGCGGTCAGTGCATCATCTCCCTGCCGGACCATCGCCTCCGTCAGTCCGCCCTTTCCCGCATACCATATGGGCTCGAGCGAATTGGCCTGTGCGCGCAGAAAGGCGCGCTGCTTACTTGTCAGCATGATATTGACTCCTTATGTGTATTCAGATATTCCGCAAGCCGCACGGCAAACTCCCGCAGCGCGGCACCGCGGTGGCTGACGGCATCCTTTTCCGCATCCGTGAGCTCGGCAAAGGTCTTTCCGCCCTCCACCTCAAAGATCGGGTCATAGCCGAAGCCTCCCTCTCCGCGGCAGGCCCTGGTAATGCGCCCGTAGCAGTGCCCCTCCGCCGTCACCGTGTCCCCGTTCGGGAACACACAGCAGACCGCCGAGGTAAAATGCGCGCCGCGCTGTGCCTCCGGCACCTGCTCCATATGACGCAGCAGCGTGGCCTTCCGCTGCCCCGGCTCCGCATACCGCGCGGAATAGACCCCCGGCGCACCGGACAGGGCATCCACGCACAGTCCGGAATCGTCCGCCACCGCCGGAAGACCGCTTTCGCGGCAGGCGGCCGCGGCCTTCAGATAGGCGTTTTCCGCAAAGGTGGTGCCCGTCTCCTCCGCCTCCGTCAGCGAAAGCCCGAGATCGCGGTCACACACGGCATCCACGCCGAGCGGCCGCAGAATGCGGCGCAGCTCCTCCAGCTTATGCGGATTGTGGGTGGCAATGATAAAACGCATCCAAACTCCCTCATTCCTCAAACAGCTCGGCCGCAAACGCATCCGGATCAAAGGGCAGCAGATCGTCCACACCCTCACCGACACCGATGAATTTGACCGGCACCTGCAGATCCTCGCGGATGGCCAGCACCACGCCGCCGCGCGCCGTCCCGTCCAGCTTGGTCAGGACGATCCCGGTAATGTCCGCCACCTGCTTAAACTCGCGGGCCTGTGCCACGGCATTTTGTCCCGTGGTGGCGTCCAGCACCAGAAGCACCTCCCGGTCGGCCCCCGGCAGCTCGCGCTCCAGCACGCGGTGCATCTTGGACAGCTCATCCATCAGATTCTTCTTGTTGTGCAGCCGCCCGGCGGTATCGATAATCACCAGATCCGCCCCGCGCGCCTTGGCCGCCGCCGCGGTATCGAATACCACGGCCGCCGGATCGGCACCCTGCGTATGCTTGACGATGTCCACACCCGCGCGCTGCGCCCAGATGTCAAGCTGTTCAATGGCGGCAGCCCGGAAGGTATCCGCCGCCCCGAGCAGCACCTTTTTGCCCTGCGCCTTATAATAGGCCGCCATCTTGCCGATGGTGGTGGTCTTGCCGACTCCGTTGACGCCGATCACCATCACCACCGAGGGCTTGGTATTCAGCACCATCTCCTGACCGCCGCGCAGCATGTCCGCCACGATCTCCCGCAGCAGCCGACGCACCTCGGCCGGGTCGCTCACTCCCTCCGCCTTGCAGCGGTCACGGAGCTGTGCACAGATACGCGAGGCCGTTCCGGCCCCCACATCCGCCATAATCAGGATTTCCTCCAGCTCCTCGAGCAATTCCCCGTCGATCCGCGTAAACGAGCGCAGCATGGCGCTCATATTTCCGGCCAGCGCCGCCCTGGTCTTGCGCAGGCCCTCACCGATTTTCCCGAACAGTCCCATCGTGTCCTACCCCTTTCCGATGCCATCCGTTCCGCACGGCCCCGTATGTATCCTGCATTCTGCCGCGCCGTATTATGCACCGGCATTTTCCGACAGCTTCAGTCCGAGCTTCTCCTCCACCTCGCTGGCGCGCAGCTCCAGCAGTTTGGTCACGCCCTGCTCCTGCATCGTTACGCCGTACAGCACGTCCGCCTCCTCCATGGAGCCGCGGCGGTGGGTGATGACGATAAACTGCGTCTCATCCGTCATCCGGCGCAGATACTGCGCATAGCGGTCCACGTTGACATCGTCCAGCGCCGCCTCAATCTCATCCAGCACGCAGAACGGAGACGGTGTCACCTTCAGAATGGCAAACAGCAGCGCAATGGCCGTCATTGCCTTTTCTCCGCCGGAGAGCGCGTCCAGATTCAGAATCACCTTGCCGGGCGGCTGCACCGACATCTCGATGCCGGTATGCAGCACATCCTCGGGATCCAGCAGCCGCAGCTCCGCCCGGCCGCCGCCGAACAGCTCGGCAAAAATCAGTCCGAAATGGTAGTTGATCTGCTTGAACCGCTCGATAAAGATTTCGCGCATCTGCGTGGTCAGCTCCCCGATCAGGGAGAGCAGCTCGTCGCGCGAGGTCTCGACATCCTTCACCTGCACCGACAAAAAGTCGTACCGCTCCCGCACCTCGGCGTATTCGTCGATGGCCTCGACGTTGACATTGCCGAGTGCGCGGATCTTGCCGCGCAGCTCCGACAGACGGCGGCCCGCCGCCTGCTCGTTTTCAATCGGGGCGGCCTGTTCCTCCGCCTCGGTGCGCGTCAGCTCGTATTCCTCAAACAGCTTGCCAAGCAGCTCGTCCGCCTCGCGGGAGGCGGAGGCTGCCTTCTCCTCGATACGGGCCACCTCGCCGCCCAGACGCTCGCGCTCCTCAAATTGCTCGCGTGACTGGCGGCGCAGCTGCGTCACCCGCGCCTCGCCCTCCTGCTGCTTCTGCAGCAGGGACGTCACCCGGTCGGCAACCTGTGCCGCCTGCGTGCGCTGCTCCTCCGTCTCCTGCCGCAGGCACCCGATGGTCTGCTCGATGGCCGCATTTCCCGCTTCCAGCTCCTCGATCTGACGGCGGAGCGCATCGCGGTAGCCGCTGCCCTCCTCCTTCCGGCGGTGCAGCGCCTCAATGGCCTGCTCGATGGCCTCGATCTCCTTGCGGCAGGCCAGGATCCGCAGCTTACCGTCCGCCATGCGGGCGGACAGAGCCTCCCGTTCGGACGACAGCGTCTGCCGTCCGCCGGTCAGCTCGGCCAGCTGCCGCTCCACCTCCGTCTGCGCCGCGGCAATTTCAGTTGTCTCCTGCTGCGCCGCGGCAATCTCGGCCTTTTGCTCCTCCGCGCGCGTATGCAGCTCCTGCATTTCCGCGGTATGCTCCTCCAAGGTGCGGCTCAGCGTCTCCGCCAGCTCCGTCAGACGGCGCAGCTCCGCCGTCAGGCGAATCTGATCCTCCTGAGCAACGGAGAGCTCTCCCTGCGCCCCGGTCAGGGCCGCCTGCGCGGCGGCCGCCTTTCGGTGGCTCTCCAGAGCCAGGCGGTCCATCTCCTCCCGGGTGACGTTGTACTTCTCCGCCACGTTCTCGGCGGTCTCGCCGTTGGAGATGTACTGGGCGGGGTCGTGCTCCAGCAGCCAGGGGTCCATGTCGCCGCTGCGGTCCAGGGTCATGGGCAGGGCGGTCATGGACTCGATACCTCCGGCCACGATGCAGTCGGCCTGTCCGGCCTCGATCTGCCAGGCCGCCAGGGCAATGGCCTGGAGGGAGGAGGAGCAGAACCGGTCCACGGTGAGG
>URYX01000064.1 GCA_900552225.1 uncultured Oscillospiraceae bacterium
ATCTTCGATGCCAAGCTGTATACCTATGGGGCAGTCAAGCCGATCAGCGCGCTCGAAAATCTGGCGGCCACCACGCTGCGGAATATCGTCGGCGGCCTGAACCTCGACGACACGCTGACCTCACGGGACAACATCAATGTCGAAATGACCAACCTGCTGGATGTGGCCACCGATAAATGGGGCATCAAGGTGAACCGCGTCGAGCTGAAAAACATTATTCCGCCGCGCGAGATCCAGAACGCCATGGAGAAGCAGATGAAGGCCGAGCGCGACCGCCGGGAAACCCTGCTGCAGGCGGAGGGGCACAAGGCGGCCGCCATTACGCGCGCCGAGGGCGACAAGCAGGCCATGATTCTTGCGGCCGAGGGTGAGCGGGATGCGCGGATTGCCCGTGCCGAAGGCGAGGCCCGTGCGATTTTCCTGGCCAAGAAGGCGGAGGCCGACGGTCTGCGTGCGCTGCGGGAGGCGGGGGCGGATGCCGCCGTGCTGGAGCTGAGGAAGTATGAGGCGCTGGTGAAGATGTGCGACGGCAAGGCTGCCAAGATCATCATCCCGACCGACGCGGTCAGTGCCGTGTCCCGCGACGTGCTGTTTTCCGAGGTGACGGGACTGGGGAATGCCACTGTGTCCGCCGAGGAGCCTCCGGCTCCCGCGCCTGCGGATCCCTGCTGCGATGAGGAGGACTATGAGGAGGAGCGGGAAAACGACACCCGCGCCTGAACAGCCTGAACAGAGAGATATGACGAAAAAAGCCCGGCACGGCGCTCAAAAGCGCTGTGCCGGGCTTTCAGGCTGCCCGAAAAACCGCAGGTCACCGAAGAAATCCCGGGGCAGCCGCCGATAAAACGGGCCGGGAGCTCCATACTATACAGACAGGGGATATCCGCGGTCAGTCGGTGAGCCGCACCGGCTCCGGGCGGCCGTCGATATAGCGCGTCACATAACGGAAGCCCGCGGTGACGGCAAGCGCGGCGGCGGTATCCAGTCCGGCTCCGACATCCTCGGGACGGTGGGCGTCCGACCCGAAGGTAATCAGCTCCCCGTGCAGCTCCCGGTAGCGGCGGATCAGCGGCAGATCCGGCTGTGTCAGCCGGATGGCCTTGCGCAGGCCCGAGGTGTTGATTTCGAGTGCCCTGCCGTTCTCGATCAGGGTACGGAAAATGGCGTCGATGAGATCCGCCCAGCGGGCGTAGGAGGCGGGAGCCTGTGCCGCCGGAATATACCGGAACGGATAGGTCAGGTGGGCCAGCGCATGAAAGTGGTTCCACTGTGCCAGCCGCAGCTCCTGCTCAAAGTATTCGTCCAGCAGGGGCAGAACCTCCAGCTTGCCGTAGTCCAGCAGGCAGAAATCGGGCAGTGTGCCGATCTGGTGCTGAGAAGCCAGCACAAAGTCGTAGGAATGCTGCTCCAGCTGGCGCTCCGCCAGCTCCCGGTCAAAGAGCGGGGAGCCGAGCTCGATCCCGCGTGCCACATACAGCGTTCCCTCCCATTTTTGCCGCACGAGCTCCGCGGAGGCATAGGCGCGGGCGGAACGGGAGGCGTAGGAATCCCGGGCGTAATCGACTGCCTCCCAGTGGTCGGTCAGTGCGATATGGGTGAGCCCGCGGCGGACGGCGGTCCGGGCCATAACGGCGGCGGAGGCATGGCCGTCCGGCGAGCTGTCGGTATGCAGATGATAGTCCGGATAAATCATAAGCCGTGTCACTCCTTACGGCCGGAGCCGCCGTGCAGGCGCAGGAAAAGTCCGGGCCGGCCGCTCACGGAACGCCCCTATTATACAACGGATTTCCCGGGCAATGCGTTTCCGTTTCGGTCGAATTTTTGTTCCGTAACGGCGGAAATTCGCTGCGGCGGGCGGCGCGGTCCCCGCACGCCGCAGCTGTGGAAAATGGCGCGGCACCTGACTTTATACGGACTGGGGGTGCCCCGCTTCGGAGAAAATCACCGCAAAAATGCCTCTTGTCTTTTCCGGAGAAAATGCTATAATAAGGGGACGACTTGAAGGGAAGGAGCATGCTCTTTATGCCGATGCAGAATCTGATCGAACAGATTGTGGAAATGGATACCCGGGCGCAGAAGATCACCGAAGCCGCCATGCGGGAAAAGCTGACGGCGGAGCAGGAAATTGCCGCCCAGACGGAGGAGCTGCGCCGGAGCTATCTGAAGCAATCGCGCCGCCGGCTGCAGATGATGAACGAAAACGAGCGCACGATTATGGAACAGCGCTGGAAGCGGCGCAGAAATCAATATGCCGCCGAGCAGCAGCGGCTGGAAAAGGTGTTTTCCGCCTCCAGGGAGCAGTGGATCCGGGAGGCTGTGGACCGGATCCTGCAGGCGTAAGAAAGGCGGAGCATCATGGGAGCAGCGTCCAATGTAATCTTCGGGAAAGCGCGCGCCATGTACGGGCGCCGCGTGCGCCCGGAACAGCTGGAGGCTCTGCTGGCCTGCCGGAGCGTACCCGACATTGCGGGCTATCTGAAGCAGAATACCGCCTATGCCTCCGTGCTGCGGGATGCGGACGAGCGGCAGCTGCACCGTGGCCGCCTGGAGCAGCTGCTGCGGCGGAAGCAGACGGAGGAGGTGCTGTCACTTTGCCGGTACGAGAGTTCTATCGGCCGTGCGCTGTCCCGCTTTCTGGAGCAGCGCATCGAAACGGAGTGGCTGACGCGGTATCTGTACCTGCTGAGCGAGGGAACGGCCGCCGATTTTTATTGGAAGGATCCGCCGCTTCTGCCGGTGCGGACCCGCATCTGCGCCGCGGAGCTGATTCGCGTGACGCGGTTTGACGAGGTGGCGGAGCTGCTGCGCGACACCCCCTACGGGCGGGTGCTGCGCATGAAGGCACCGGAGGGGACCGTGCCGGTGGCTGCAGCCGTGAATGCGCTGCATACCCGCCTGCGTGAGGAGCTGCATGCGGTGATTGAGCATACGCACGGGACGGAGCGGGAGGAGCTGCGCAGTCTGTGCGGCGGACGGGACGATACGGAAAATGCCGTGCGGCTGTACCGGATTCTCAGCCGCTTCCCCGAGGAGCGGGCCTTTGCATCCCTGCTGCCGCCGGGCGGCACGCTGCGTCCCCGGGAGCAGCAGGCCCTGCGTGCGGCACAGACACCGGAGGAGGTCGTGCGGATTTTTCTCCGGTCGGAGACGGCCCGGCGGATTCCCGAGCGGGAACGGCCGAACGTCGGGGACTGGGAGCTGTGGCAGACCTTTGAGACCGCGGCGCGGCTCATACGGTTTTCGCAGCATCCGACGGTGGTGCTGATGGCCTACGATACGTTGATGGAAATTGAACGGAACAACCTCGTCCGTCTGATCGAGGGTGTGCGTTACGGCATGACGGCGGAGCAGATCCGCCCGATGCTGGTGGTCTGACGGAGAATTCCGAGAAAGAGGTGAGCCAAACGTGGCAGTAGCGGGAATGCGATTGCTTCATATCGGCGGCAAGCCGGAACAGCTGGATGCGGTGCTGCGTATCTGCGGTGACGGCGGCGTATTTCAGCCGGAGGATGCCCGCACCTTCTTTTCCGACCCGTCCGGGTTTCTGACGGTGCGGGAGGACAATCCCTATACGGAGCCGATGACACAGCTGAAAAACACGGTGACGCAGCTCGGCGGACAGGTGCTCCCGATTGCGGTCGGGGAGACGGAGGACGAGGAGCTGTTCCGGTATGTGGAGGAGCTGCACGAAAAGGCGGAGGCGCTGCTGACGCAGGCCTCCGGGCTGCGGGAGAGGATCGGGGAGCTCGAACAGTCGGCGGAGCAGTTTTCCCACTTCCGGGGACTGTCGATCAGCCTGGATCGGGTGCTGACCTGCCGCAATGTCAAGGTGAGGTTCGGGCGGCTCCCGCGGGAGAGCTATGAAAAGTTGGAGCATTACAACAATAACCCGTATGTGCTGTTCTTCCCGGCGGAGGAGGAGCCGCGGTACCTGTGGGGTATGTATTTCTGCCCGCCGAACGAGAGTGAGACGGTAGACCGGGTCTTTTCCGGGCTGTATTTTGAACGGATGCGGATTCCCGATGCGGTGGGGACGCCGGAGGAGATTGTCGCCTCGCTGCACCGTCAGATACAGGAGGCACGCACCTCTCTGACGCAGACGGAGCAGGAGATGCAGGCGCTCTGGAATGCCGAGCGGGAGGAAGCCACCCGGGTGTGGAGCGCGCTGCGGGAGAAGGAATACTTCTTCGGGCTGCGACGGTATGCCGCCCGGACGCAGACGCAGTTTTTGCTGGTGGGCTGGGTCCCCGCGCGCAAGGCCCGGGAGCTCTGCGGCCGGCTGCAGGAGGTCGGGGAGCTGGAGGTTTCGTATGAGCATCCCGAGCGGGATACGCATCATACGCCGCCCGTGCTGCTGCGCAACCTGCGGCTGTTCCGGCCGTTTGAGTTTTTCGTGGATCTGTACGGCCTGCCGAACTACCGGGAGATGGATCCGACCGCGTTTGTGGCCGTGACCTATACCCTGCTGTTCGGTATGATGTTCGGAGACGTCGGACAGGGGCTGTGCGTGGCGCTGGTCGGGGCCTGGATGTGGCACCGCCGCCGGATGGCCATCGGCCGGATTTTGATTCCCTGCGGCATATCGGCCTCGGTATTCGGCCTGGTGTTCGGCTCGGTATTCGGCAACGAGACCTGCCTGAATCCGCTGTATAAAGCACTGTTCGGGTGGGAGGATAAGCCGATTCATGTGCTGCAGGGGCAGACAACGGTGACCGTCATTCTGCTGTCGGTGGTGCTCGGACTGGTGCTGACGGTGATTACCATGCTGCTGAATGTGTACTCCAGCCTGCGGCGCAGAGACTTTGAAAGTGGCCTGTTCGGGACGAGCGGGCTAGCCGGCCTGGTATTTTATACCTCTCTGTGCGGCGGTGCGGCGGCCATGCTGCTTTTCGGTCAGCACCCGTTTACGGTGCCGTATGTGCTGCTTCTGATTGTGCTGCCGCTTGTGTGCATCTTCCTGCGGGAGCCGCTCGGGCGGCTGTGTGCCCGCGATCCGGATTGGAAACCGGAAAAATGGGGCGATTTTATCGTCCAGAACCTGTTTGAAATGCTGGAGGTCATGCTGTCCTATCTGTCCAACACCATGTCGTTTTTGCGGGTCGGTGCGTTTGTGCTGATTCACGCCGGCATGATGATGGCCGTGGAGGTGATGGCCGAGCTGACCGGCGGTGCGGCGGCCGTTGTGATTCAGGTGGCCGGCAACGTGCTGGTCATGGTGATGGAGGCGCTGCTCGTGGCCATTCAGGTGATGCGTTTGGAATTTTACGAGATGTTCAGCCGGTATTATCAGGGCGACGGACGGCCGTTTCAGCCGCTGCGCCTCGATACGAAATAAAAGGAGGAAATGACAATGTGGTGGATGATTCTGATTCCGGTTTTGCTGCTGGCGGCTTCGGCGGGGCTCAGCGTATGGATGGTACGGCGCGGCTGCGGCGTGCGTAAGACGATGAAGATACACATGGCCTCGCTCCTCGTGATTGCGGCGGTGGTCTGCCTGCTGCCGCTGACGGCTGCGGCGGATACGGCGGCCGCGCCCGCCGTGTCGGAAAAGGCGCAGACGGATACGGAGGCGGCGGAAACGGATACGGAAGCCGCGAGCGGTATGAAATATATCGGAGCGGCTCTGGCCGTCGGACTGGCCGCCATCGGCGGCGGTATCGCGGTAGCGGCCGGTGCACCGGCCGCCATCGGCGCCACGGCGGAGGACCCGAAGTCCTTCGGTAAATCCATTATCTTTGTGGCGCTCGGTGAAGGCTTCGGTCTGTACGGCCTGCTGATTGCCATTCTGTGCCTGGTAATGTGATATGCGCTTTTATCTGATCAGCGACAACGTGGATACCCAGATCGGGCTGCGCCTGAGCGGCATTGAGGGCGAGGTCGTGCACACGGCGGAGGAGACGGAGGCCGCGCTGGAGCGTGCCTTTGCCATGCCGGATGTGGCGGTGGTCATGATTACGGTCAAGCTGAGTACGCTGTGCCGGACCCGGGTGGATGCGCTGCGGCTGCGCTGTCCGCAGCCGCTGATTGTGGAAATCCCCGACCGTCACGGAGGACGGGGCCGGGAGGATATTCTGCGCTACGTGCGCGAGGCGATCGGGCTGAAGGCCTGAGGCTTTGCGGGAAACGACGGGAGGCGATGTGAGCGGTGAGCACCAGAGAAGAAAAAACCGAGGCATTTCTGCAGGCGATGCGAAGCCATGCGGAGGAGCAGAGCCGCCGGATCCACGAGGAAGTGGAAACCTATAAAAAAGAGCGCCTGTCCGCAGCCGAGCGGCAGGTGTTTGAGGAGACTCACCGGCGGCTGGCCGCCGAGCGGCAGGAGCTGACCCGTAAGCTGCGCAGCGAGTTTTCCGAGCGGGACCGTGCCGGCCGGGAGGAGCTGCTGCACCGCCGCGAGGAGATGGCCGACGAGGTGATTTCCGCCGTGCGGGAGCAGCTGTGCGCCTTCTGCGGGACGCCTGCCTACGGGGACTACCTGCACCGGTCGGTGCAGAGGCTGGCGGCGGCGCTTCCGGCCGAGGGAACGGTGTATGAGCTCGGAGAGACGGATGCACCGTGGGCGGAGACCGTGCGCGGCTGGCTGCCGGAGGGCAGCAGCCTGCGTACCGTGCCGGACATTGCCATCGGCGGTCTGCGTGCCGTGTCGCTGACGGCGCACCGCCTTTGCGACGATACGCTGGACGCGGCCCTGCAGGAGGAGCGCGAGCGCTTTTACGGGCAGACGGAGCTGAGCATCGATATTCAGCCGATGGGCCTTACGGACGCGCTGTAGGCCGGAGAGCGAGGAGAGACGATGGAGACACAATCTCAGATTATCGGAATTAACGGATCGGTCGTGACGCTTCCGGGAGACAGCGGGTTCGCCATGAAGGAGCTGGTCTGCGTCGGTCGGGAGCGGCTGGTGGGCGAGGTCATCGGCGTCAGCAGCCGGAAAACCACCGTGCAGGTGTACGAGAATACCACGGGCCTGCGGGTAGGGGAGCCGGTGGAGACGACCGGGGGCCCGCTGTGCGCTCTGCTCGGCCCCGGTATTTTGAACTGCATTTTTGACGGAATCGAGCGTCCGCTCAAGACGCTGGAGGAGCAATCGGGGGCGTTTCTCGGACGCGGAGCGCAGATTTCCTCGCTGGACCCTGAGCGTACCTGGGAGGTCACGGTGACGGTGCAGCCGGGAGATCGGCTGGAGGGCGGGCAGGTCTATGCCACCTGCCCGGAGACCAAGGCCGTGGTGCACCGCTGCATGGTGCCGCCCTCCCTGAGCGGCACGGTGACGGCCGTGCGCCCGAACGGGAGCTTCCGTTTGAACGATACGGTCATTGAGCTGACGGATGAGGAGGGGCAGGTGCATCCGCTGACGCTGTGTCAGCGGTGGCCGATCCGTCAGCCGCGCCCCGTGCGGGAGCGGCTGCGCGGCGATGTTCCGCTGATGACGGGGCAGCGCGTCATCGATACGCTGTTCCCGATGGCCAAGGGCGGCGCCGCGGCCATTCCCGGAGGCTTCGGTACGGGAAAAACCATGCTGCAGCATCAGCTGGCCAAGTGGTGCGATGCGGACATCATTATCTATGTGGGCTGCGGAGAGCGCGGCAACGAGATGTCTCAGGTGCTTGAGGAATTTTCGGCCCTGACCGACCCGCGCACGGGCTATTCCATGACCGAACGCACCGTGCTGATTGCCAACACCTCCAATATGCCGGTGGCGGCGCGCGAGGCGTCGGTGTATACCGGTATCACTCTGGCGGAATATTACCGCGATATGGGCTACCACGTGGCCATGATGGCGGATTCCACCTCGCGCTGGGCGGAGGCCCTGCGCGAAATTTCCGGCCGTCTGGAGGAAATGCCGGCGGAGGAGGGCTATCCCTCCTACCTGCCCTCCCGCCTGGCGGAATTTTACGAGCGTGCGGGGCGGATGCGGACGCTGTCCGGAGAGACGGGGAGCGTCTCGGTCATCGGGGCCGTGTCGCCGCAGGGCAACGATTTTTCCGAGCCGGTGACGCAGAACACCAAGCGCTTTACCCGCTGCTTCTGGGCACTTGATAAGCAGCTGGCCTATTCCCGGCATTACCCGGCCGTGCACTGGATGAACAGCTACAGCGAATATACGGACGACCTGCAGGACTGGTACCGCGAGCACGTGGGCGAGGATTTTGGCGAATGCCGTGCGCGGCTGTTCCGTCTGCTGCAGGAGGAGGACCGCCTGATGGAGATCGTGCGGCTGATCGGAGCGGACGTGCTGCCCGACGATCAGCGGCTGCTGCTCGAGGTGGCCCGCGTGATCCGCGTCGGCTTCCTGCAGCAGAATGCCTATCACCCCGAGGATGCATATGTGCCGCTTGATAAGCAGCTGCGGATGATGCGGGTGATTCTGCACCTGTACGATGCGGCGCTGCGGGTGGTGTCGGCCGGAGTGCCCATCGGGCGGGTGCTCGAAACCGGCCTGTTTGACCGCGTTGTCCGTATCAAATACGACATCAAAAACGACGAGGCGGAGGCGCTGGATGCCTACCCGGCGGAGATTGACCGGGTGCTCGGTGCCATCGTGGAAAAGGGAGGCGCTGCGCAGTGAGAACCGAAACAATCGGCGCCCGCGAGATCGGCGGCTCTCTGATGGTGGTGGAGGGCCTGGCCGGAGCCGGCTTTGAGGAGCAGGTGACCATCCGGATGAAGGACGGCAGCCGCCGCGAGGGACGGGTGGTACAGATCGACGGCGACCGCGCGGTGATTCAGGTGTTTGAGGGAACCTCCGGGTTTTCCCTCGATAATACCCGCACCCGCCTGACCGGCCATCCGATCGAGCTCCCGCTGTCGCCCGAGCTGCTCGGTCGCGTCTTTACGGGAGCGGGAGAACCGGCGGACGGCCTCTCCCGTATTTTCCCGCGGGAGAGCCGCGACATCAACGGCGCCCCGATCAATCCCGTGG
>URYX01000065.1 GCA_900552225.1 uncultured Oscillospiraceae bacterium
CTATAAAGGTCAACGGAGAGCAGGTGGGCAAAATGAGTGTTCCTTATCCGGAAAAGGATACGTATACGATGGAGGACCTTCTGGCCATTATGAGGATTCTGCGCTCTCCGGAGGGGTGCCCCTGGGATCGCGTGCAGACCCATGAGTCCATCCGCACCAATCTCCTGGAGGAAACGCACGAGGCGCTGGAGGCCCTGGACACGGGCGACAGGGCCGGACTGTGCGAGGAGCTCGGTGACATTCTGATGCAGGTGGTGTTCCATGCACAGATCGACGAGGCCGAGGGCGGATTTACATTTGACGACGTGACCGATACCCTGTGCCGCAAGCTGATCGTGCGGCATCCGCACGTGTTCGGAGACGGGAAGGCCGACGATGCGGCCGAGGTGCTGCGCAACTGGGACGCCATCAAGCGCAAAACCAAGGGCGATAAGCCGCAGTCGGAGCTTTTGCGCAGTGTGCCGCGCTCGCTGCCGGCGCTGATGCGTGCCGAAAAGGTGCAGGGACGCGCCAAGCGGGTCGGCTTCGATTGGAGAGATGCCTCCGGAGCCTGGACCGCGCTGGACAGTGAGCTGGAGGAATGGCGCAAGGCTGTGCGGGACGGTGATCCTGCGGCGGTGGAGGACGAGCTTGGGGACGTGCTGTTCTCGGTCGTCAATGTGTCCCGGTTTGTCGGGGCGGAGGCGGAGCGCGCGCTGACGCATGCGACCGACAAATTTGTGCGCCGGTTCACCGAGGCGGAAAGGATTGCGGCGGAGCGCGGCGAAACGCTGAGCGATTCCTCGGAGGAGGAGCTCGATTCCCTGTGGCAGGAGGCAAAACGCCGGCTGCGGGAGGAATCATCCGGTATCAGGCGGGAAACCGCTGATAGATAATATTTAGGAAAAGTGGAGGATTGTAACAATGAACAAAGTAGAATTGGTTGCTGCTGTTGCGGAGAAGACCGGTCTCGCCAAGAAGGATGCGGAGAAAGCGGTTTCCGCGGTTGTGGATGCGGTTGTCGAGTCGGTTGCAAAGGGTGACAAAGTGGCTCTCGTCGGCTTCGGTACCTTTGAGGCCCGTAAGCGTGATGCCCGTGTCGGCCGCAATCCGCGCACGAACGAGGAAATCAAGATTGCCGCTACCACCACTCCGGTGTTCAAGGCCGGCAAGGCGTTCAAGGACGCTGTCAACAAGTAAGCACAGGAAGACAGCATATAGGGGAGACTGCCGCTGCAAGGCGGCAGTCTTTTTTCTCGGATTGCCCGGATAGACAAAACGATCGGAGCTTCACCGTTTTTCCGGTGCGGTCGGACAACCCGGGAAAAAAGACTGCGCCGCGGAACTGCGGCCCGGAGAGGAGCATTCGGTATGAGATTGGATAAGTATCTGAAGGTGTCGCGCCTGATCAAACGGCGCACGGTGGCCAACGAGGCCTGCGACGCGGGGCGGATTTCGGTGAACGGAAAGCCGGCGCGTGCCTCCTATGAGGTCAAGCCGGGAGACCGGCTCTGTATTCAGCTGGGAGCGCGCGAGGTGACGGCGGAGGTCGTTTCTGTGCAGGAGACGGTGTCCAAGACGGATGCCTCCCTGATGTACCGGATTGTCTGATATTGTCTGCGGATTATTTACAAATCTTTCATATACTGTCCCCAAAATCATCTTATAATATTTTATAATCTATAAGAAACGGACGGCCCGTCGGGGAGAGTCCGGGAGCGGGGAGGGCGGAGGCTGTCATGTTCGGGTATGTGCGCATTGCCAAGCCGGAGCTGAAAATGGGCGATTACGATCGGTATCAGGGCGTGTATTGCTCGCTGTGCCGGCGGCTCGGCAAGCGGTACGGGCTGCTGGTGCGCTGCACGCTGAGCTACGATTTTACCTGTCTGGCGCTGCTCGGCATGGCACTGTCCGAGGATTGTGTGGGGTTTCGCCGGGGGCGTTGCCCCTACCATCCGCTGCGCAGGCGGCTGTGCTGCAGCGATACCACCTACATCGACTATGCGGCGGATGCCGCCATGCTGCTGCTGTGGTATCAGCTTTCGGACACGCTGGAGGACGGCGGGTTCTGGGAGCGGCTCGGAGCGCGGCTGTTCCGCTTGGCGGTGCACCGTTCCTACCGGAAGGCGGCGGCGCTGCGTCCCGCGTGGGATGCGGCGATAGCGGAGGAGATGCGGCGGCAGGTGCAGTGCGAACGGCAGTTCACCTCGCTCGATGCCGCGGCAGACCCGACCGCGCGGATGCTGGCCCTGCTGGCGCGGGATCTCAGCGACGATCCGCGGCAGCGGCGGGTGCTGGATCGGCTCGGCTACTGTCTCGGGCGGTATGTGTATCTGACGGATGCCCTGGACGACTGGGAGGAGGATCGGCGGCGCGGCCGCTTCAATCCTTACGAAAGGGCTCATCCGGAGCTGTTGCGCGAGGACCCGTCGGGACAGAGCCTGCGTGCTTATGCACAGGAGGCGCTGCAGGCCACGATTGCGGAGCTCCGCAGGGCCTACGAGCTGCTGGATGTGCGGCGGTTTGACGGGATTTTACGGAATATATGGGAACAGGGAATGCCGCTGACGGTAGTGTGGGCGGCCACCGACAGGAAAGAGAGGCGCAGGCAGTATGAAGGATCCGTATGAGGTATTGGGAATCGCTCCGTCGGCATCGGACGATGAGGTCAAGGCGGCCTATCGTGCGCTTGCGCGGAAGTATCATCCGGATAATTACGACGGCAATCCGCTGTCCGATCTGGCGGAAGAAAAAATGCAGGAGATCAACGAGGCCTACGACGCCATTATCCGTCAGCGGCGGCAGGGAGCGCCGGCGGGGTCGGGGCAGGAGAAGGGCTATACGGCGCCTTCCGGTGCGGCGGCCTCCTCGCAGTACGGGGATGTACGGAATTATCTGGCGGCGGGGCGCTATGCCGATGCCGAGACCGTGCTCGACGGGGTGCCGGCCGGCTTGCGGAATGCGGAATGGTATTTTCTGAAGGGCCAGGTGCTGTACCGCAAGGGGTGGCTGGAGGATGCCTATGCGCATTATGCCACCGCCTGCCGCATGGATCCGTCCAACACGGAATACCGCTACCATTTCAATCAGATGGAAGCGCAGCGCCGCGGGCGCTCTGCGCAGAACGGCGGCTGCAGCGGCTGCGACGTGTGCAGCGGACTGCTGTGTGCGGACTGCTGCTGTGAGGCGATGGGCGGCGACCTGATTCGCTGCTGCTGAGGGGGAGACCGGAATGAAACGAAGTGGGAAGATCGCTCTCGGCGGAATGTTCGGAGCGCTGTCGCTGGTGTGCTTGCTCGGAACGGTGTTTCCCTACGGACTGTACGCTTTGCCGGCACTGGCCGGTGTGCTGCTGCTGCCGCTGGCGCTTGAATTCGGAACGCGCTGGGGTCTGGCCGGCTATGCGGCTGTCGGGCTGCTGGCGCTGTTTGTGACACCGTCCATGGAGGCCAAGGTGCTGTTTTTGGCGTTTTTCGGCTATTATCCGACGCTGAAGCTTTGGCTGGAGGGCCATACGCACCGCTGGGTCGGGTGCCTCATCAAGTTTGCGGTGTTCAACCTGACAATGGTCGGCTCCTATGTGCTGATGCTGCGCGTATTCGGGCTGCCGGCGGATTCCTTCGAGCTGTTCGGGGTCTCGCTGCCGCTGGTGTTTCTGGCGGCAGGCAACGTGATTTTTTGGGTATTCGACGCCGCACTGACGGGTGTGGTGCAGATGTATTGGAAGAAATGGCATCCGCGCTTTTGCCGGATGTTTCACTGAGGGGGCTTACGGAGGATGAAACGCACCTTGCCGGCGCTGATTGCGGCGCAGGAGGCTTCTTTTTCCAAGGGACAGCGCCGTATTGCGCAATATGTGGTCGAACATTACGATGAGGCAGCCTTCATGACGGCGCAGCGGCTCGGAGAGGTCGTCGGCGTCAGCGAATCCACCGTGGTGCGGTTCGCGGCCGAGCTGGGACTCGACGGGTATCCGGAGCTGCAGAAGGCGGTGCAGGAGATGCTGCGCAGCCGTCTCAACACGCTGCAGCGCATTGAGGTTTCGCGGATGCGGATGACCGAGTCCGAGGTGCCGGACCGCGTGATGGCCTATGATATTGTCAATGTGCGGCAGACGCTCGAGGAGCTGCCGCGGGAGGTGTTCGAGGCCGCGGCCGAGGCCCTGGCCGGGGCGGAGACCGTCTATATTTTTGGCGCGGGAAGCTGCCGTGCGCTGGCGGGCTTCCTGGCGCATTATCTGCGGCTGCTGCTGAAAAACGTACATCTGATTTCTGCTTCGGGAGAGGCGGAAATTTTTGAGGAGCTGCTGCGTATCGGGGAAAAGGATGCGCTGATCGGGGTCAGCTTCCCGCGGTATTCGACCCGTGCGGTCAAGACGCTGCACTTTGCGCGGGACCGCGGAGCGCAGGTCATTGCGGTGACCGACAGTCAGCTTTCCCCGGTGGCGGAATATGCCACGCATCTGCTGCTGGCGCACAGCGATCTGGCCACCATTGTGGATTCCCTGGTGGCGCCGCTCAGCATTCTCAATGCACTGATTGTGGCTATCTCGCTGAAAACGGTCGATCAGAACCGTCCGATGCTGGCCGAGCTTGAGGAGATCTGGAAAAAATATGAGGTGTATCAGCCGCTTCGGGAGGAATTGGAGTGACGGAGCACGGGCAGAAGCCGGTCATTGTGGTCGGCGGGGGTGCGGCCGGGCTGCTGACGGCGGCCATGGCCGCCGAGTGCGGCCGGCCGGTGCTGCTGATGGAGCGAAACGACCGACCGGGACGCAAGCTGCGGATTACGGGAAAGGGCCGCTGCAATCTGACCAATGACTGCACGGTCGGGGAGATGGTGGCGCATGTGCCCTGCAACGGCCGGTTTTTATACAGCGCGTTCTGCCGCTTTACGCCGCAGGACATGATGGCGCTGATGGAGGCGCAGGGTGTACCGCTCAAGGTGGAGCGCGGCAGCCGCGTGTTTCCGGTGTCCGACCGGGCCGAGGATGTGGTGGATGCTCTGGTGCGGCTGGCTGAGGGCCGGGGCGTGCGGCTTTGCCGCGGAAGGGTCACGGAGCTTTTGCTGAAGGACGGAGCGTGCGTGGGAGTCCGCTGTGAGGACGGAACCGTGCGGGAGGCGGCCGCCGTGGCGGTATGCACCGGCGGGGCCTCCTATCCCCGGACGGGGAGCACCGGGGACGGCTACCGGCTGGCGCGGCAGGCCGGACATACGGTGACAGACCCGCGTCCGTCGCTGGTGCCGCTCGAAAGCGTGGAAAGCTGGCCGCTGACGGCGCAGGGACTGTCGCTGAAAAACTGTGCACTTACGGTGACGGACGGCAAAACCGGGAAAACGGTGTATACCGATTTCGGAGAGATGCTGTTTACACATTTCGGCGTATCCGGCCCGATGATTCTCAGCGCCAGTGCCCATATGCGGGAGATGGAGCCGGGACGGTACCGCCTGCGGATCGATCTGAAGCCGGCGCTGTCGGCGGAAAAGCTGGAGGCGCGGATCGGCCGGGATCGGGAGCTGTATGCCAATCAGAATCTCAGCAACGCGCTGACGCATCTGCTGCCGCATTCGCTGGTGGTGCCGGTGCTGCGGCTTGCCGACATCCCGGAGGAGCGGAAATACCGCGATATGACGCGGGAGGAGCGCCGGAGGCTGACAGCGACGGTCAAGGCGCTGCCGCTGACCGTGCGCGGGTTCCGTCCGATTGCGGAGGCCATTATTACCTCGGGCGGCGTGTCCGTGCGCGAGGTGGATGCCAAAACCATGGAATCCAAGCGCTGCCGCGGGCTGTATTTCGCGGGTGAGGTGCTGGATGTGGATGCCTATACGGGCGGATTTAATCTGCAAATCGCCTTTTCGACGGCGGCGGCGGCGGGACGCGCCCTGCAGTCGGCGACGGCGGGAGAGTGAGGATGAGGATGACAGAACAGACGATGCAGCCGATTGCCGTGGCAATCGACGGTCCCTCCGGGGCCGGAAAGAGTACGATTGCGCGGCGACTGGCGCAGGAGCTCGGGTTTATTTATGTGGACACGGGGGCGCTGTACCGCACGGTGGGACTGGCGGTGCTCTCCGGCGGCACGGATCCGCACGATGCGGATGCCGTGGAACGGGTTCTGCCGGGTCTGCGGGTGGAGCTGGCGTATGAGGACGGGGCGCAGCGGGTGCTGCTCAACGGGGAGGATGTCAGCGACCGTATCCGGACGCCGGAGGTGTCGATGGCGGCCTCCGCTGTTTCGGCGTATCCGCCGGTGCGTGCCTTCCTGTTTGATCTGCAGCAGGAGATGGCGCGCCGGCATTCGGTGATTATGGACGGGCGCGACATCGGTACGGTGGTGCTGCCGCACGCACAGGTGAAGATTTTTCTCAGCGCTTCGGCGGAGGACCGGGCCCGCCGCCGCTATGAGGAGCTGGCGGCCAAGGGGATGACGGTGACGCCGGAGGAGGTGCTGGCGGACATGAAGCAGCGCGATTACGACGATTCGCACCGCGCGGCGGCTCCGCTGAAGGCGGCCCCCGATGCCGTGCTGCTGGATACCACCGGCAACACACTGGAGCAGTCGGTGGCGCTGGTGAAATCCATGATAGAGGAGCGGTTGCGTTGAAATTCGGGCGGTTTTTGCTGACAATTCTGTATCCGCTGTTTCGCCTGCTGTATCCGTTCCGGGTCATCGGGAGGGAGAATATTCCGCCCGAGGGAGAGGGGCGGATGCTGCTGTGCTGCAACCATATTTCCCTGATTGACCCGGCGTACCTGCTGTTCGGACAGAAGCGGCCGATTTATTTTATGGCCAAAAAAGAGGTGCTCGGTAACCGGTTTACCCGCTGGCTGCTCGGCCGGCAGTTCGGCGTGTTTGCCGTGGACCGCGGTGCGGGGGACATGGCGGCGATCGAGCATGCCGTGTCGCTCGTGGAAAGCGGCAAGCTGATGGGCATTTTTCCCGAGGGGACGCGCTCCAAGACGGGTGAGCTCGGCCCGATCAAATCGGGAGCCGCCTGGATTCTGTCCCGCACGGGAGCGGATTTGCTGCCGGTGTGCCTGCTGACCCGCCACCAGAAGGTGCGGCCGTTTCGGCGCGTGACTGTGGTGATCGGGAAGCCGATCGCGGCAGCGGAGCTGATGCCGGAGGGTGAAAAGCCCAATCTGCGGGCGATTTCCCGGCGGATACGGGACGAATTGCTGCAGCTGACGGAGGCATACGCATGAGAGTGGATTTGGCGAAAACGGCGGGCTTCTGCTTCGGCGTGCGGCAGGCGGTGGACAAGGTATATGCCCTGCTCCGTGAGGGAAAGCGTGTGGTAACGCTCGGCCCGATCATCCATAATCCCCAGGTGGTGCGGGAGCTGCAGGAGCGGGGAGTCCGGATTTTAGAGCGTCCGGAGGAGGCCGCGGCGGACGAGGTGGTGGTGATTCGCTCGCACGGCGTCGGACGCACGGTCTATGAGGCCATTGCCGCCACGGGGGCAGAGCTCTGCGATGCCACCTGTCCGTTTGTCGCGAAGATTCACCGTATCGTCGGTGAGCAGCCGGCCGATCGGGTGATTCTGATTGCGGGAGACCCCTCTCATCCGGAGGTGTGCGGTATCCGGGGACACTGTACGGCCCCCTCGTTTGTGTTCTCGTCTCCGGCGAATTTGGAAGAATGGATAAAAAATCATGAGGAATACGACGATAAACAAGTGGTTTTGTTAGCCCAAACAACGTTCCAGATAAAGTTTTGGGAAAAATGCGCGGAAATCGCAAAAAAACACTATACAAATCCCTTGATATTTGATACAATATGTAATGCGACCGCCAACCGGCAGCAGGAAGCCGAACGGTTGGCGGCATCCCATGAACTCATGGTGATTGTCGGAGGACGTGAAAGCTCCAACACCGCAAAGCTGAGGGACATCTGCGCCGAGCGCTGTCCCACCTATTGGGTGGAGACGGCGGCAGACCTGTCGAAGGACTGGTTTCGCGGCGTACAGTCCGCTGGACTTACGGCCGGAGCGTCCACGCCCGCCGATATTATAAAGGAGGTACAGGCAACTATGTCCGAAATTGTCAAAAACGAGACCCAGGAAACCGAAGTGACCGCGGCGGTCAACCCCACGGAGGAGCAGGCGGCTCCCCAGAAATCCTTTGATGAAATGAGCTTTGAGGAGGCGCTGGAGGCGTCTCTGCAGAGCTTAAATACAAATGAAAGAGTGCACGGTATCGTCGTTGGGATTGCCCCGAACGAGGTTCAGGTCGAGGTCATCGGCCGCAAGCAGACCGGGTATGTGCCGGCGGATGAGCTGTCGGCCACGCCGAACGTGAACCCGGCCGATGTCGTCAAGATCGGTGACGAGCTGGAGCTCCTGATTATGCGCACCAACGATCAGGAAGGCACCATCATGCTCTCCAAGAAGCGCGTGGATGCGCTGAAGGGCTGGGATGATGTCGTCAAGGCCAGCGAGAGCGGCGAAGTGATGGAGGGCGTCGTGACCGACGTCATCAAGGGCGGCGTGCTGGCCGTGACCCACGGCGTGCGCGTGTTCATTCCGGCGTCCCATGCGTCGATCGGCCGTATGGAGGATCTGTCTCCGCTGCTGAAGCAGACCGTGCGTTTCCGCATCATTGAGGTCAACCAGAGCCGCCATCGTGCGGTGGGCTCCATCCGCCTGGTGACGCGCGAGGAGCGCAAGGAAAAGGAAGCGGCCTTCTGGGCACAGGCTGAGGTCGGTCAGGTGTACACCGGCGTTGTGAAGTCCATGACGAGCTATGGCGCGTTTGTGGATCTCGGCGGTGTGGACGGCATGATCCATATTTCCGAGCTCTCCTGGACGCATGTCAAGCATCCGTCCGATGTGCTGAAGATCGGCCAGACCGTCGAGGTGTATATCCGCGACCTGGATACCGAGAAGCACAAGATTTCGCTCGGCTACCGCAAGGCGGAGGACAATCC
>URYX01000066.1 GCA_900552225.1 uncultured Oscillospiraceae bacterium
ATCCATCTGGGGAGGCGCCAGCGGCGGTCTGCGGGTCATCCTGCGTCCGCACAGCAGCCTTACGCTCACGGCAATGCAGTTCGTGAACGGCGAGGTCATCGAGGAGCCGTTCGAGGGCTCCGTGATCTATAAGAACGAGGCCGGCGGGAAGCAGTACCGCACCGTGAAGAACGGCAGCCTGCTGGTGCCGGACGTGTCGCTGAATAACGGCGGCAACCTGACGGATTGGTCGGCGGAGGCACCCTATGTGCTGCGCAACGACACCGACGAGGACATTGCCACCTACATCGATACCTTTACGGGCAGCGATAAGCAGACCCGGACGGCGATTGCGTGCCCGGCGGGCGCCAAGCTGTATTACAAGCTGACGGTGACGGGCAATACCGCAGTGGTGCAGCCGAAGGCGGAAAACGGTGACGTGGAGCACCTGCTGACCACGACCTGCACCGGCAAAGCGCTGGAGGCGACCAACTACGGCATCACCGAGGGCAGCTATGAGGGCGTGCTGGAGGTCGAATCCATCTGGGGAGGCGCCAGCGGCGGTCTGCGGGTCATCCTGCGTCCGCACAGCGGCCTTACCCTCACGGCGCTGCAGTTCGTGAACGAGGAGGAATACGTGCCCGAGCAGCCGGAACAGCCCGAGCAGCCGGTCAAGAAGGTGCTGAAGGACCTGCTGCCGAAGAACGCCGACGGATTTTCCGGCGAGCTCGGAGAGGCCGGAGCGCTTCTGACGTTTGAGGACGGAAAGGTGCTCCTGACCGTGCGCGAGGGCAAGGAGGGCGCCGCGACCGTGGCCTATTTTGACTATAAGGCCCTCGGAGAAAAGGATAAGTTCCTGCTGTGCTATGACTTCACGGTAAAGGGCGGCACAGCCTCCGTGACGCTGTGCGCCGGCATGAACGGGGAAGAAAAGTCCCGCACGTTTGCCAACGGCGAAACCAGCCTGAACCTGACCGAGCGTATCGCGGAGGTGGCCGGCATCGAGCCCGTGATGAACGGGAATCTGGCGGTGCTGCAGCTTCCGGAGGGCTCCTATCAGGGTGTGCTGGATCTCTCGGATGTAATTCCGGAATCCTTCAAGACGGAGGGCTATGCCTGGTGGACGACCAGCCTTGGCTCGGCCGATACGGAGATCGAGCTGCGCGAGCTGAGCTTTGCCAGCGGCGTCGAGGCCTCTCCGAAGGCGGAGAAGCCCGGCAATCCCGAGGAACCCGTACCGGCCGGTGAGGCGGCTCCGGCGGCCGTAGCCGTGGCTGCGGTGCTGTCGGCGGCGGCTCTGGCGGCGGCTTACCGAAAAAAACACTGAACACTCCGGCTGAGCTCAGTCGGAAAAGGCGGCTTCCGGTCGGATGTCATCCGAAGCCCGTCCGGCCGGAAAGCCGCCGCTGCAGAGGGGAGTTTCAATGATGAAAGGAATCAGACGGCTGACCGTTTTGCTGGCAGTCTGCGCGCTGTGTTTGTGCGGCGCATGGACGGGCTCGGCGGAGCGGGTTGTCGAGTTTGACATGATGGAGCCGGATCATTGGTCCGGCGAGACGCACGACATTATCAAGTATTCGTATGAGGACGGAGTCCATACCTTTTCGCGGAAGGGCCTGCTCGACGGCGGAGCCCAGGTGGTCTACTTCTCGCCGGAGTACCACAAAAACTGGCTGCTGTCCTATGACTTTGAGCTGGACGGCGAGCTGCTGTATATCGGCATTATCCATGTGACGGTCGGGGACAACGTGGACAGCCCGGAGCGGATGTTCCTGAACGGCAAGCCCGAGATCCAGCTGGCGGAAAAAATGGCCGCCGTGGCCGGTATCGAGCCGATTGTGCACGAGTCGGACAACGGGGATACCACCTATCTGCCCGGCGGTCACTACAAGGGCGTGATCGATGTTTCGGATCTGATCCCGGACGGGTTCAAGTATCTGCAGCATGCCTACATCGGCTTTACGGGCAAAAAGGTGACAGTGCGTGATTTCTCGTTCGTGAGCGGCGTCGAGGCCTCTCCGACCGTTATTCCGACGACCACCACCAAGGCAACAACGACCACCTCGGCCGTTGCCACCGCCACGATCACGGAGTCGAAGGCGGACGCCGCCGCAACGACCGCCGCCAACGGGACGACTGCCGCGACTGCGGCTGCGAACGATGTGCCGTCGTCCCTGTCGGTGGGAGCCATTGTCGGGATCGCTGCGGCTGCGGTTGTTATCCTTGGCGGAGCTGCCGTCGGGATTGTGCTGCTGCGGAAGAAAAAGAAATAAGAATACGCTGTGATGTACTGCTTTCGGCATTTCCCGCCGCATCGGTTTCGGCGGGAAATGTCCGGACGGCAGAGGAAAATCCGTCGAAAGGCGGCGGGCTTTCTTCTGCAGTTCGCCGGCTCTGCGGGGATAGGGCCGCCGGAACGGGAGAATGGAAGCTCCGGCTGCAGCCGGAATCGGAAAGAGGAGAAATGAACATGAAAACAATGAAACGGTGTGCGGCGCTGCTGCTTTGCCTGTCCGTCCTGGTGCTCGGCGCGGCCGTATCGGCTTCCGCGGAGGAGGCCGTAGCCTTTGATTTCTTCGGGAAGCTGGCGATGGACAGCTATTCGGAATCTGAGAGCTCGTCCCGGTTTACGCTGCTGGACGAGGGCGGGTTCTCGGTCAGACCAAAAACCTCGCTGTCGAGCGGCGGCAGCGCAATCGTGTATCTTCCGTCCACGACCTATCAGAGCGACTGGCTGTTTGCCTACGATGTGGAATTTGAATCCAACGGAGATCCGGAGGATTCCCTCTACCTGGTGCTGTGCACATGGGGTGAGAACCGCTTTCTGAACGATACGCGCGATATCCCGCTGTCCGAGCTGCTTCCGAAGATTGCCGGTGTCGATCCCGTGATGAAGACCGACGACAAGGGCAACCCGCAGGCGCAGATTCCGGCCGGCCATTATCAGGGAATCATCGACCTGAGCGAGTACATTCCGGAGGGCTTTGATCAGTTCAGCCACCTGGGCGCGTGGTATACGGGCAAAAGGCTGACGGTGCGCCGTCTGGAGTTTGTGACCGGAGCTGAGGTGACCCCGCCGGCCACGACGACTCAGGCGACTACGACCGCAAACGGAACGTCCGCCGCAACCGCAACTGAGGCTGCGAACGGTGAGCCGTCGTCCCTGTCGGCGGGAGCCATTGTCGGAATCGCTGCGGCGGTGGTGGTGCCCGTCGGTATCTGTGTGGCGGTCTGTTTCCTGGTGCGCAGAAAAAAGAAGCAGTAAAGCGGGAAAAACGGACACGGAAAACTGAGTGAGGGAAAAGGCGGAGGTGCGGCGTGAATCGAACACAGACAGGAAAGGAAAGGTGCCGTCTGCAGACGGAGCGGCCGGTGGCTACTTGGGTGTGGAACGTGTTTCAATATATGGTCAACCCCAAAAAGCTGTTCCGTTTTTGCCGCGAAAACGGCGTGACGGAGCTGTATCTGTATATCAAGGAGGAGCTGACGGGCGCCTGTATGGCGCGCTTTATCCGCCAGTGCCATGAAAACGGCATCCGGGCGATTGCTCTGTGCGGAGAGCCGGAATGGGGCCTTTCGAACGGCCGCCCGCTGTATGAACGCTGCATGGAGCAGGTAGACCGTATTCAGAAGGCCTGCGGCGACGGCCCGGGCTTTGCCGCGCTTCATTTTGACGTGGCCCCGTATCAGCTGTATGTGATGGCGGCCGCCCTTGGCAAGCAGAAGATGGCAGACCGGATTCTGGAGCTGCTGTACGATGCCCGGGGGAAGGCGGATGCGCTCGGACTGCCGCTGGAATGGGATATTCCGGTGTGGTATTCGGAATACGAGGATGAGAAAAACGGCTGCACCCTGGCGGACACCATTCTGAAGGTGTGCGACCGGGTGACGGTGATGGGCTTCCGCAATAGCTTTTCTCAGCAGTGGGAGCGGCTGCAGAATATTTTAAAATCCGCCAAGCGCTTCGGCACACCGCTGATGATCGGCTACGAGACGATCGATTCCCCGGAGGCGCACAACGACTACGGACACAGTGCGCTGACGTATTACGGCTTCGGCAAGCGGTATCTGTACCGCTCCATGTACCGTATGGAAAAGAGTATTGTGGCATTCGGATTAGAGGATTTCGGCTTTGCCGTCCACGATGTCTCCCGTTGGCAGACATTGAGCGAGGAGACCTTGCCGGATTACAGGGAGGAACTGGAACATGAGCTGCAACTGGAACATGCTTGATACGGTCGGACGCTATGCGGAGGCCTATGCCTCCGTGGCGCGCGGGGAGCGGGAGGATTCCGCCCTGCCGGGGAAAACCTGGTTTATCGGCCATGAGGAGATGCTGACGCTGCCGCATGACGACGGCGACTGCCGCTACCCTTACGGCAGCAACGGATTCAATTTCTGGGCGTATGCCTCCGGCTATATGCATGCCAATGAGGGCCTGTTCTCTCCGCTGCTGCGCAGCGCGGAGGGGGAGGAGCCGAACGCCGCCTGGTTTGCCGGCTTCCCGCGGGGGGATACGGTCGAGGTCGTGCCGCTGCTCGGTGTCCCGGCTGCGGACGATGAGGCCGTGCGGTATACGGTGTTCAACAAATCGTTTATCACCTATATTACGGAAATTCACGGCCTGCGGTTTGCCGTGCGGCTGGTGACCACGGAGCAGCGGGAGCTGCTGATGACGGTGACGGCGGAAAATCTCGGGACCGAGGAGCGCCGCTTTTTTCTGTCGTCCTATTTCAACCCGTTCCTGCAGCATGGCGTGTATCCGTGCGGCGAGGATCGCTGGTTCCGCGAGGTGACGGTGCGCGATTGTCCCGGACAGGTGTTGCCCGCGTTTACCGTGCGCTGCAACATCAGCCTGAGCCGTACCCGCCAGGTGGTCAACCTCGGAACCCTGACCCGTGCGCTGCGCTGCGAGGGCGGAGCATGGCTCTCGGGACACGAGGAAACCGCTTCGCGGTATCAGTATGTCGGCGGTGTGCGCGGCAGCCTGCATCGCCCCGGCGGTCTGCTCCGCGGCCGGTTTGAGCCGCCGGTGCATACCGCGACCTTTACCGAGGTGGCGGCCTGCGGCGACCTGCTGCATGTTGCGGTGCCGGCGGGCGGCTCGGTGCGGACGGACACGCTGTTTGCCTACCGCGTACACCGCGAGAGCGAGGATGAGCTGACGGAGATGCTGCGCGAGGTGCCGTCCGCGGAGACGGTGGATGCGCGGGTCGCGGAGATGGTGCAGGCCGAGTCGAGCCGCAACAGCGGGCTCGCATTCCGTGCCACCGGTACCTACGGGGAGCGGCTGACCGCCGAAAAGCTCAATCAGTTTGTGGAGCAGCTGAAAAAGCAGGTGGAGTTCTGCGCAATGCTGAAGGGCTATGCGCAGCCGGGCGCCGGCTCGCTGATTGGCGTGCGCGATGTCGGACAGGCGCTCGAGGGCTATCAGATCTGGCGCCCCGCCGAGGCGCGCGCCAAAATTCTCGAGCTGCTCAGCTTCACGGATCCCTCCGGACGCTGCCCGCGGCAGTATTCGCTGCCTGCCTATGAGGGCGCCGTGCCCGCCATGGATCTGCGTCCCTTCATCGATCAGGGCGTGTGGGTTATCTCGACCGTTGTCAACTACCTGAAATATACCGACGACTACTCGCTGCTTTCGGAGAGCTGCGGCTTCTACCGCATCGTGGACGAGGCGGCGCGCCAGGTGGAAAAATGCGAGGAGCAGTCCTCAGTGCTTGATCACCTGCTGCGGATCATGGATTGGCTGATGGACAAGACCGATCCGGAGACGGACTGCATCCGGGTGCTTTACGGCGACTGGAACGATGCTCTGGACGGCCTCGGCGTCAGTCAGGACCCGTCCAAGGCCTACGGCAGCGGTGTGTCCGTGATGGCGGCCTCGCAGGTGTGGCAGAATTACCGCGAGATGAGTGAGCTGCTGTCGCGCCTGGACGCGGAGCAGTATGCCGGCCGTATCGCAGAGTACGGCGCGCGGGCCGACAAGCTGGAGAAGGGCCTGCGCCGCTACGGAATTCAGTATAATGCGGAGGGCCAGCCGCGCATTACGCACGGCTGGGGCGACCGCCGTTCCTATTACGTCGGAAGCTGGAAGGACCCGGACGGCGCGGCGCGCCGCAGCCTGACGGCCAACGCCTTCTGGGTGCTCAGCGGGCTGTATGACCGCGATATGTCCCTCCGGCAGACCATTCACGACGATATTCTGGCACTCGATTCTCCCTATGGGCTCAAGACCTTTGACCCGCATTTTGAACCGGATGCCAAGGGCGTCGGCCGGATTCCGAAGCTGCCGGCCGGCACGGCGGAAAACGGCGCTCCGTATATCCATGCCTCGGTGTTCGGTGTGATGGCGCTGTTCCGGATGGGCTGTGCCGAGGATGCCTGGGCGGAGCTGTATAAGGCGCTGCCTCTGACGCACGACCACGTGTCGGTGTCGCCGTTCGTGATGCCCAATTCCTACGGCTATAATCCGGCCAAGCATATCGACGGAGAATCCATGATGGATTGGCAGACCGGCAGCTCCAATGTGATGCTGAAGCTGCTTGTCCGCTTCGTGATGGGTGTCAGGCCGGAATACGACGGCGTGTGGATTCAGCCGGCCTCATCCTGCCCGTTTGAGTTTACGGCGCATGTGCCGGTCAAGGGAGCCGATCTGCGGATTACCTACCGCCGCAGCGGCCTCGGCCGCCGCCGCTACACTGTCAACGGCACGGAGCGCAGCGGAGAATACAGTGATGTGCTGTGTACCGAGCGCCTGTGGCTGCCGGCTGAACAGCTGAAGGGTACGGTGGAGATCCTCGCGGAGGATTAACGGGAAGCAGCGCGGGATTCCGCGTGTTTCATAGATTGCATTAAGGGGAGTTAGCAATGAACACAAAGCGAATCATGGCGGCATGCCTGGCCGCTGTGATGCTGTTCGGTCTCTGCGCCTGTACGGGCACGCCGGACAGCTCACAGCCGCCGGACGCATCCGCCGACGGCACCTCGGAGGCGGGCGGCACCACCGGCAGCACGGCGGCCCCGACGCAGCCTGTGCCGGAGGGAAAGTACACGTACACTCTGGAAGAACTGCCGGATTACGGAGAGCTGCCGTTTTCCACCGAGGCGGTGATTCCGGGCGATCCCGATTTCGAGGTCGGAAAATACTGGAGCGGCCCGCATCTGGAGCTGCCTCAGGGACTGGAGATGGGCGTATGGATGTGGGACAGCCGCATCATCATCGGACAGGACCCCGCCACGCCGGGTGTCACCTGCGATGAGATGCTCGACATGCTCATCCAGAACGGCGTCACCGAAATTTATCTGACGGTGCGCGCCGACAGCTATTACGGCATCGAGGATCTGATTGAGAGCGGCGGCGAGGTGCCGGACGGCATGGTCAGCGAGATGATGCTGCGCGGCTTCATCAAAAAATGCAGCAAATTCGGCATCAAGGTCTCCAAGCTGGAGGTCATCGTCGGCGTACCGGGCCTGGCGCGGTTCATGCCGAGCGAGAACAAGAGCGAGGAGTATTACTGGACCAAGCAGCAGTACCTGTGGCTGGCGGATTTCAACAGCCGTGCGGCCGGGGAGGACGAGAAGCTCATCGGCCTGCATATCGACTGTGAGGCGAGCTGGGACGATTACGGCGACCCAGTGGAGAACGTGCAGAACTTTACCGACTGGCTGATTACGATGACCCGCTATGCGGGGGAGTATGACATGACCCTCGGGCTTGATCTGCTGGCCGGCTTCTACACCCGCTCCGCCTTTATGGTGACGGATGAGACCGGAGCCACCGTCCCGCTGATGGATGTCATCACGCGGCAGTGCCCGTCGCTGACGCTGATGTCCTACAGCTATTCCAATTCGAAGCAGTTCGACGGTGTCCGACGGGAGCTGGAGTACGCCAAAAAGAACGGCTGCACCCTGATTGTGGCGGCCGAGACCGGCATTCCGTCTCAGGATAACGAGCGGCCGATTACCTATTGGTCGCTGGATTATCCGCGGTTCAAGGAGCAGCAGAAGAAGCTCTGCAAGAAGCTGAAGGAGAGCGGACTGGAGCATTACGGCATCGCCATCCACTATACGGCATCTCTGTGGAAACTGGCGGAGCGGGACCGCGATCTGACGGAATAGAGCTCTGCAATCGGAGAAAGGGATTGACAAACTGTGAAAAATCCGGGATAATAAACAGGCCGGATCCCGGATGTGAATACAAGCGGCGGCAGCGCCGCAAAACTGGGAGGCAACGAAAACTATGGCAGTGATGAAATGGGACGGCCCCGTATTGAATGTGGTAAAGCCCGGAGAAACCGGCTTTACCGTTTCCAGCTGGTGGTGGGACACCGACCTGCTGATCGGCAGGAGCAGGAAAAAGGCGGAGGAAATCGGTGTGACCAAGGAGAGCGCGCTGGCGATGCTGGTGGCCAACGGAGTCAACGAGCTGTATTTTGACGTGCATTTCGACCGGCTGTCCGACTGGGGCGTGCAGGAGGAGGGAAAGCTCTCCAAGCAGGAGCTGGCGGAGTTTATCGGCCTGTGCCGTGCAAACGGAATCCGTGTCGCGTCCCTGACCGGTGAGGGCGGCGTGTACGCCTGCCCGTGGCTGGATCCGGAGCGCGGATACCCGGAATTTATGGCCCATATCAACGGTACCATCGACTTTAACCGCCATGTGCCGGAGAACCAGCGCTTTTACGGTGTGCACCTGGACATGGAGCCACACTGCGGAGACGAGCGTCCGAAGTTTCTGAAATGGATGTACTGGATGCTGAAGGCGCTGCGCAAGGCGTGCGACGAGGGCGGCCTCGAGCTGGAGTTTGACCTGAATTCCTGGTATAACGCCAATGACATGACGACGGACGATGACGGTAACGCCATCAACATCATGGATGCCTACGCCGACTATTGCGACGGCATCGCCATCATGAGCTAC